>NZ_JACJFK010000018.1:0-104325 GCF_014164535.1 Pseudoalteromonas sp. SG41-2
AGTCATAAGCTTGCAGCTGTCAGTTTTTGAATAGTTAAACGTGAGCGACTTGACGCGCATAAGCGCGACCTACACAGTTGGCCCAAAGCCCGAAACCCGAAGCCCAAAGCCCGAAGACAGAAGCCCGAAGCCCATGAGTATTTTTCACATCACTACACTTGCATGCTATGTGTCCTTAAGGCAATGTGGTCGCAGTTAAATTATAAATCAAAGAACAGGAGTGAGGATGTCTCAGTTTGATAATGTAAGTGTTGTTAAAGCAGCGAACGTATATTTTGACGGTAAAGTATCAAGTCGTACCGTGGTTTTTGCTGATGGCAGCACTAAAACGTTAGGTTTTATGCAACCGGGTGAGTTTGAATTTGCTACGAGCAAAAAAGAATTGATGGAATTAAACGGCGGCCAGTGGGATGTATTACTCCCTGGTGAGACGAAATGGCAAACGATGTCAGCAGGGGAGTCTTTTAACGTTGATGCTAACGTTACCTTTCAAGTAAAAGTGACTGACTTTGCTGATTACTGTTGTTCGTATACTTAATATACAAATCAAGTGACACGCTGAAAGCCCGCCATGCGCGGGCTTTTGCATATTTAATGTGACTAAATTGATCTACATCAGCTGTAATAACAAATAAATTTCATATTTATGCTTTTCTGCCTTGTGTTAATCTAAATAGCCCCCAATACTAGTTATGAGGTAACATAAAAAAGGATACCCTATGAAAATTAATCTTTCTGGTCACCATGTTGACGTTACTGACTCTATTAGAGAGCACATCAACGAAAAATTTTCAAAAATTGCGAGTCATTTTCCATCTCTGATCGCACTAGATATCATTCTTTCAAAAGAGCATCATAAGCTCCAAGCAGAAATCAGTACCATATACGAAGGCGCGCGTTTATCCGTTAAAGGTGAGAACGAAGTTCTTTATCCAGCTATTGCAAACGCGGCTAAAAAACTCGATGCAGCACTAAAGCATCGTAAAGGCCAAATTAAAGCCAATTTACATGAAAAACCGGTGAGCACTACACCTGAAATTGCTCATGAAATTATTCAAGAAATGGACCTACGTTAAATAATAAAGACGCTAGATCTTAGGCAACTAGGATCTAGCGATTTACATCTAAAGGACTAGTCCTCTAAACCTCCGCTTTACTCTTTATTTCTTAATTAAAACGCTGTAACTTGCTTATTATTAACCATAAGTAATAAGTACACAGATGCAGTCAGCAGTATCAATTTGGCAAACTCGTTTAAACGCACTAGGTCCCGGTATTTTAATGGCGACCGCTGCAATTGGTGGCTCACATTTAGTGGCATCAACGCAAGCAGGGGCTATTTTTGGCTGGCAGCTATTTTGGTTAATCCTCGTTGTTAACGTGCTTAAGTATCCATTTTTCCGCTTTGGTATCGAGTACACGCTAGCCACAAAAAAAAGCTTAGTTGAAGGCTATCAAAGTAAAGGCCCATGGTTTTTTTATAGTTTTATTGGCTTAAATATTATTGCTGCGGTGGTCAATACTGCTGGTGTGCTGCTATTAACGGCCAGTTTATTACACTACGCTTTACCTATTGCTATTTCAGTGACTTTACTGTGTTGGTTGATCCTCGCCGTTTGCTTAGTCATTTTATTACTCGGGCACTTTAAAGCACTCGATAACGTCGCAAAGGCTATTATGGGGCTACTTACACTAGCAACAGTCATTGCCCTAGCTATTGCATTTAGTAACGGCCCAATGGCACCTGCTGATTACATTGGCCCATCTCCCTATGAACTTGCTATGCTGGGTTTTATGGTGGCATTGATGGGCTGGATGCCTGCACCGATTGAAATCTCAGCATTAAGCTCATTGTGGCTTAAAGAAAAACAAAGCCAACAAACGGTAACTAGAGCGCAGGGGTTATTTGATTTTAATTTAGGTTATTGGTTAACCGCAGGGCTGGCATTAGTATTCTTTTCACTTGGTGTGCTAGTGCAATACGGGCAAAGCGCGAATATAGAGCTCGGCGGCGTGGCATTTGCTAAACAGCTTATTGATATGTATGCCCTTACCATAGGTGAATGGGCACGACCATTAGTTTCAATTATCGCGTTTTTGTGTATGTTTGGCACAACTTTAACCGTGCTTGATGGCTACGCCCGCACATTAAACGAATCACACAAGTTATTAGGTTTTAAACAAAGTAAGCACAGCTTAAATATCTGGTTGATAGTACAGTCTTTGGCGGGGATGGCGGTGATCTTATTCTTTAAATCAGCCCTTGGCCCTATGCTTACTTTTGCTATGACGCTAGCATTTTTGACCACGCCGATTTTTGCATGGCTGAACTTCAGCTTAGTTCGCTCAGTGCCAAGTATTCAGCATTCCAAAGTAATACAAAGCTTGAGCTGGTTAGGACTGATTTATTTAGTTGGCTTTGCGTTGGTGTTTTTGGTTTGGAAGCTTGGTTAACAGCAAAGTAGTTAATTGGAGTTTGCGCGGGGTAAACCCGCGCCTACGTATTGGTAGCAGCGAGTTTACCTCGCCACGGGCTGCGAGCTTCGAATACTAGAACCTAGCTACTACCTAAAACCTAGCCCCTATTTTTCAATTACTTCAGGCTTACTTGAAAAAATCATCGTCGTTTTTAGCAAGCATAGCTTCAATATCTTCAATCATATCTTGGCTTAAATCATCTGCAGAGGTTATTGGTGCAGAGATTTTATTGTTTTCAAACGACCATTCGCCTAAATCAATTAACTGACAGCGTTTTGAACAAAAAGGGCGGTGCGGACTTTTTTCTGACCATTCGACTTGGGTTTTACACGTTGGGCAGCTTACAACTGTTGGCATAACATCTTCTCATACATATTGTTTACGATTTATAACTCTAAAACCTAGAAAGCTAGGTTTTAGGATCTTAAAAACTAGTTACTCGGTTTATCTCGGCTAATGAAGTCATACCGGCGGCAGCTTTTCTGAGGCCTGATAAACGCAAGTTATTAAAGCCTGACTTTAACGATACTTCAGCAATTTCTAGTGAATTACCGCCACGCATAATGATTTGCGCTATTTCTGGAGTAATCTGCATTACTTCATAAATACCCACACGACCTTTGTAGCCATCAGTGCAGCTATCGCAGCCTTTGGGTGCAAATAAAGTGAGTTCAGTTATTTGTTCAGGGCTAAAACCTTGGCGTTGTAACTCTTCGTCCGGCAAGCTTTCAGGTGCTTTACATTTAGGGCATAAACGTCGAGCTAAGCGCTGTGCGATAATTAAGCTAATCGAGCTGGCAACGTTATAAGCAGGTACACCCATATTAAGTAAACGGGTTAGGGTTTCAGGTGCAGAGTTAGTATGTAAGGTCGATAATACCAAGTGACCAGTTTGCGCCGCTTTAATAGAAATTTCAGCGGTTTCAAGATCTCGGATCTCACCGACCATCACCACATCAGGATCTTGACGTAAAAACGCTTTTAGCGCATTAGCAAAGGTCATCTCTGCGCGCGGGTTAATTTGTACTTGGTTGATACCTTCAAGGTTAATTTCAACCGGATCTTCTGCAGTGCTAATATTACGCTCTGGTTGGTTAAGAATATTCAAACCAGTGTAAAGCGATACTGTTTTACCCGAGCCGGTAGGGCCGGTAACTAAAATCATGCCTTGCGGTTGTTGCAGCGCATCCATATAGAGCTTTTTCTGCTCAGGTTCGTAACCCAGTACATCAATGCCAAGCATGGCACTGGATGAATCAAGGATACGCATTACTATTTTTTCGCCCCACAAAGTCGGCAGCGTACTTACCCGGAAATCGATACTTTTACGTTCGGTGATTTTAAGTTTGATACGGCCATCTTGTGGTTTACGTTTTTCGGCAATATCTAAGCGTGCCATTACTTTTATCCGCGCTGATAAACGCGTAGCTAAGCTGTTCGGCGGGCTGGCCATTTCATGTAAAATGCCATCGATACGAAAACGCACGCGGTATTTATGTTCGTAAGGTTCAAAGTGTAAATCCGAGGCGCCTTTTTTAATTGCATCCATCAAAATTTTATTGATGTATACGATAATTGGGGCATCGTCTTTTTCGTCTTCGCCGTTGTTTTGTATTTCGCGAGGGCTTTCGGTATCTAAATCACTAAATTCTTTAAATTCTTCATCGCTAAGATGCAAGCTGCCCGATGCATCAAGCAGCTGTTCTATTTTTGCTTCAAGCTGGCGATAATCAACGACGACTACCTCACATGCAAGCCCTGTACTGAATTCAAAGTTTTCAAAAGCACCATAATCAGTCGGATCCGACGCGGCAATGTAGAGTTTACGGCCTTTTTTAATTAAAGGCAGAATATGATGATCTTTGATCAGTTTTTCTTTAACAAGCTCTTTGGGGATCAGCTCGACGTCAAACTCACGTATATCAAAATAAGGCACTCGGAATAAGTCGATGCATTGCTCGGCAAGTTCATGACCATCAATACCGCTGCATTTTGCGATCAACTCCGCAGTTGAGCCATACTCACGTTGTTTGAGTTTGACTGTTTCTGCGTCAATACGGCCAAGCGTAATAAACTTTCTAAGTAATGGTGAATTAATATTCATTGCGCACCTTGGTTAGATCCTTTCATAGCCAGCAATTTATCAGAAAAAAGAATGGTATAACATCAGTCTTGTCGATTTAAGGTAATTTGACAACAAAAAGCTAAAAAGTTTTTGTTTATCACAACCGTTATCATCTTTATGAGTTAACTTTAGCCGTTAGTTGTAAGTAGTTTTGATGAAGTTGCATTATATCCTGCTCAACTAAATGCAATGGGCGGTTGTTATCAATCACATCGTCAGCTCGGTGGCGTTTATCCTCGCGTGACATTTGTGCGGCGATAATACTGCGTGCTTGCTGCTCAGAGGTGTTATCGCGGGCGATAGTACGCTTGAGTTGTATTTCTACAGGAACGTCAATCACTAAAGTGCGATCACAATATTGCTCAAGACCATTTTCAAATAACAGTGGTGCGACGAGTACCACATATGCGCTGTTTGCAGAGTGTAAATCAGTAAGAGTTTTTTCACGGATCAGTGGATGCAGTAAATTATTAAGCCAAGTTTTTTGCGCTGTATCAGCAAAAATAATCTCACGTAATTGCGCCCGGTTTAAACTGCCGTCGGGGTTTAGCACTTGGGCACCAAAATGCTCACTAATGGCAGCTAAACCAGGGCTATGCGGTTTGACTACGTGGCGTGCAATAATATCAGCATCAACTACGGTAATAGCGAGTTTTTCAAACATGGCACTAACGGCGCTTTTTCCGCAACCAATACCGCCGGTTAAGCCCAGCACCCAATTTTTCATCGGTTTATGAGTGGATGCATTCATATTAATAACCTAACAAATTAAAATAAAATACTTGGATTTGTGTGCCCCATAACAAAGTAACCCAACCTGCAATGGCTAAATAAGGCCCAAATGGAATTGGCGTGGCTTTATCTTTGCCTTGAATACTCAATAACGCGATACCAATAATAGCGCCCACTACACTCGATAATAAAACAATGGTGAGTAATGATTGCCAGCCAAGCAATGCGCCAAATACCGCCAGTAATTTAAAATCACCATAGCCCATGCCTTCTTTACCGGTGAGCAGTTTAAATAGCCAAAATACGCTCCAGAGGCTTAAGTAACCACATGCTGCACCAATAATGGCATCTGTTGGGGAGATAGTGATGCCCATTACCGCAGCAATTAATGCTAACCAGACTAAAGGTAAGGTGAGTTGGTCAGGCAGTAGCATATGATCAATGTCAATAAAGGTCAGGGCGACGAGCACCCAAGTAATTAAAATATACAGTAGTGCCTGCTCAGTCGCGCCAAAGGTGTAGGCCACTATTAAGCTTAAAACCGCAGTAAGCATTTCAACAATTGGGTAACGTACTGAAATTGGGTTACTGCAACTGGCGCAGCGACCTTTTAACAATAACCAGCTAATAACAGGAATGTTTTGCCAAGGCTTAATTGCCGTTTTGCATTTTGGGCAGGTCGAGTTGGGCTTGATCAGATTAAACTCAGTTTCTGTATTATCAGCTTTTGTAGGTTTTAAATCGTCAGCCAGTAAAACACGGCATTCTGTTTGCCATTCACGTTGCATCATTATCGGCAACCGGTAAATAACTACATTCAAAAAACTGCCAATACACAGGCTCACTAAGCCAACAGTGAGTAAATAAAACCATAATTGGTTTTGCATAACAGTGATTATATCGAGAAAGAAATTTTGCATTCGCTAAAACCTAAAATCTAAAAACTACTAAAAGCCCGCACTTACGTGTATGTAGCAGCGAGTTTATCTCGTGACTGTTTATACATTTACACCGATAAACTTATTTTACCACCGAGGGCACAAAGACGCTGCGCGCTACACAGAGAAACCAAAGTAAAAAATCACTTATTTTTTCTCTGTGTTCTCGGTGGTGAATTAATCACTGACAGAACTTGAATCTATTGCGTAGGGTAAACCCGCGCCTACGCATTGTTAGCTGCGAGTTTACCTCGCGACTGTTTATACATTTACACCGATAAACCTATTTTACCACCGAGGGCACAAAGGCGCTGCGCGCTACACAGAGAAACCAAAGTAAAAAATCACTTATTTCTTCTCTGTGAACTCGGTGGTGAATTAATCACTGACAGAACTTGAATCTATTGCGCGGGGTAAACCCGCACCTACGCATTGGTAGCAGCGAGTTTACCTCGCGACTGTTTATACATTTACACCGATAAACCTATTTTACCATAGAGGGCACAAAGGCGCTGCGCGCTACACAGAGAAACCAAAGTAAAAAATCACTTATTTTTTCTCTGTGTTCTCGGTGGTGAATTAATCACTGACAGAACTTGAATCTATTGCGCGGGGTAACCCCGCGCCTACGTATTGGTAGCAGCGAATTTATCTCGCGACTGTTTATACATTTACACAAACAAACTTATTTTACCACCGAGGGCAGGAGACGCTGCGCGCTATACAGAGAAACCAAAGTAAAAAATCACTTATTTCTTCTCTGTGTTCTCAGTGGTGAATTAATCACTGAAAGAACTTGAATCTATTCGCGGGGTAAACCCGCGCCTACGCATTGGTAGCAGCGAGTTTACCTCGCGACAATGAGATTATTTTCGCGGTGGCAAGCCACTCGCCTACAAGTAATGCCCACAGTCAAAAACCTTTCTGCACAAAGAGTAGAATGAGAGCAAATGAGAAATGCGCCACGGGCTTCGAATACACCCTAGCCACTTCCTAGCACCTATTTTTACAATTACTTCTTTAAAGCGCAGCGTTTCTTAATCTCTGTGGTGAATAAATCACTTAAATAAAAAAGATGTTTCATTGCTTAATATAAATTAGGAACATTTTTGCTTACAGCTTACAGCTTACAGCTTTTATATAACCGACCCAAGTTGGAAAATAGGTAAGTACATAGCAATGATCAAACCACCAACTAACACGCCGAGTACCGCCATAATAAGCGGCTCTAACAAGCTCGATAGGCCATCTACTGCATCATCAACTTCTTGCTCATAAATAGTGGCGACCTTTGCCAGCATGCCATCCAAAGAGCCTGACTCTTCACCTATAGCGACCATTTGTATCACCATATCGGGGAATATTTTTGAGTTGCGCATCGCCCAGTTCATTTGATTACCCGAGCTTACTTCAGCTTTTATATCTAAAATAGCATAACGATAAACCGCGTTACCTGAAGCCCCAGCAGCTGAGTCCAGCGCATCAACTAGAGGTACACCCGCCGCAAAGGTGGTCGAAAGCGTACGGGCATAGCGCGCCACCGCAGCTTTATTTAAAATCATACCAATTACGGGTAATTTTAAAATAGCACGGTCGTTGGCATCGCGTAGTTTTTTGCTTTTTAGTAGCGCTTCCTTATAAGCCCAGCCAAAGCCTACTAAGGCAATGAGCATCATCCACCAATATTCTTGCATAAACTCAGAAATACCTATCACCATTAAAGTAAACGCAGGGAGTTCTGCACCAAAGCCGGCAAAAATATCTTGAAATTGCGGCACTACGAATATAAGTAAAATAGAGGTTACAATTAACGCCACTACCAATACAGCAATAGGGTAGAACATAGCTTTTTTAATTTTTGATTTCAGCGCTTCTGACTTTTCTTTATACAGGGCAACGCGGTCGAATATTTTATCCAGTGCACCAGATTGCTCACCGGAGGCGACTAAATCACAATACAAATCATCAAAATAGCGAGGGTGTTTACGCAGTGCATCAGATAAAGCACCACCTGCTTTTACTTCATCGCCGACGGTTTCCATTAGCTTTGTAACGCTTTTGTTTGTTGACCCGGTGCCTATCATTTCGATTGATTGAATAAGGGGAACACCTGCCATTAACATAGTGGCAATTTGCCGCGTAACTAAAGCAATATCTTTTGGCGTAATAGCCTGCATACGCACGCCGAACAAAGGCTTGGCTTTTCGTTTAACTTTTGAGGGTGTGATACCTTGTTTACGTAATTGGGCCTTGACTAAAGCTATACTTGCGCCTGTCATTTCGCCTTCAAGGCGCTTCCCGCGAGCACTCACGCCTACCCATTCAAAAGTATCAAATCCTTTTTTGTCCGGTTGCTTTGCCATTATTAATCCTCGAAGTAAGTAAGTTTACAATTTTCAAAAGATAATTGTCCGTTAGACCAAAAGCTAGGGCCGTATGGTTTAGGGTCTAAACAGCTGTAGCTAAGTATAACTAATGCCGCGTAAAGTAAAGATATTGTGAATGTAATAATTAGTGCTATTTTTTTATGTGTGTTATTTTTTCTTTCAAATAGATTATAACCTAAATACCCAAGTAAAATCCCAACTAAAACAAATAAAAAAGTCTGCGGAATTGGCATGACTATCACGCCGCTGACTAGTGAGTAAATTAGTAAGCTTACGAATGAAGTAAAACAGGTTAAAAACTCATTGTTACCTTTGTTTTTCTTAATGAATGCTAGTGAGTGAGTGATTAATTTATATATAAACCAAACAGTAATAGATAAAACAATTACCCCCCAGTTATTCAATATTTGAAGGATGCTATTATGGGGGTGGCCAAAATCGAAAGTCTCAGATTTATACCCACCAGGGCCATTACCGATAAGTAGTGTTTTAAAGCTTATATTGTTGATAACTTCTAGCCATAACTCGTATCTTTTTGAACTACCAGTTCTTATTATATATTCGGCTGAGTGGTAAAAACTAAGATAAAAATAATGAAGTAAAAATAATAAAATAGCAGCTAATACATAAAAGAGTATCTCTTTTACCATGCTTTTATTTATGAAATAGCAATAAATTAAAGTTGTTATCAAAATTGCTATTGAAGCCCCTCGCGCGCTACTGAAAAGTAGCAAAAAGAAATTAAAAGTCAGAGTGACTTTGGCAACTCTATGTAACTTAGAGTGTGAAAGAAAATAGATGACAAAGGGTATGCTTAGGACTTGAAATTGATTAAAAAATCGAATGTTATAGAAACCATATAAAACGCCATCAGGAAATGGCGCCTCACTTGATAGAATAAAAAAAGAATAATTAAGTAATGAATAAGATACTAAAAATACGTTAGAGAAAAATATCGTATAAAATAAAATAGAGTTATTATCTTTTATTTTATAACCTAAAAAAACAAGGCTTATTAGCATTGTAGCGTGAAGATAGCTCAAGCTTGAATATAATAAGTTTTCGCTTAAAAGTGTGCTTATTAAACCAATGAATAGAACTGAAACTAAAATCAGCTTCGATTTTTTTTCTAATTTGAATGAATGAAAATAAAGTAAGGCACATAAAATAAGGAGTATAGATTGGAAAAATCTTTTTTCATTAAATAAACCCAAAAAATACTCATCAATAAATGGAATTAGACAAAAAAATAAGAATAAGGAAGGAATGTTTGAGTGAAGTAAATATTTTCTAGTATCCATAATGCAAGCTCTTTCATAGAAAGAGCTTCTTTTACTAATTGTCAATTAGCTTTTGCGACAGTTTTGCGGCACATATTTATTTAATGCACTATCGTCAATTTCGCATTTCCATGTAACTCCACCGTTTGCTGCATTTGGAGTAAAAACTAAAGTAGAGCCATCTAAAGCACCAACATTAGTTCCTTTAACAGTAGTTGTGATTACACCAGAACCACTTACTTCAACGGAGGCAACATAAGTAGATGAAATACCTGTAGTATCTAAACCTACTTTTGCATTGCTATTACAGGCAGTAATATCACCTGTAGTAATTATACATTCACTAACTGCTGTTTTAGCTGAACCAGCAAATGTAACAACTTCACTCATTTTTGCACGAGTCGTATAATCTTGATAAGCAGGCAAGGCTACCGCTGCTAAAATACCGATGATTGCTACTACAATCATTAATTCAATTAGGGTAAAACCCTTTTGACTTTGTTGTGTCATTTTTTCCATGTTCCTCTCCTAAAGGATAGTGTTTTTTGTAAGCTAAATAAATTATGTTAGTAAAGTGTGTAATCACGTTAGCTATTGTAACTGCTTTATCTTACGGTTTTTTTAAAATCGTTAAATTACTAATACCTAACCCAGTGCCTAGCTAAATAATGCTGGATAGGTTTTAGCAACTATTAAAATTACTCTGTTAGATCTACTTTAGCACTAAAACAGCTGATTGAAAGCGGCTTTAACTGCATTTCATCGAATTTTAAAAACTTTCTTCACCCACTACTTGGTATTAATGTTGTTTATTTAACTCACAGCTTTCATCAAAGTAGCCGTGCGGTGTAAAACAATACCCGTAAGTAGTTCTTTAGAATTGGTTGAAAGTTATTTAATTCACCCTTGAGGCTTACATTAGCACTGTTTTGTATTATATGAAGCACTAAAATTAACAATTTGTTACAGTGTAAGCCTTTCGGCGTATTTAATGCTTTTTTAATCAGTTTGTCAACGCATTAGGGAAACATAATATTTGTTATTTAGTTTGATTATTACTCAAAGCGCATTGACAAATCGATTGACTGTAAATTTTTTGTAAGTGCACCGCTGGATATAAAATCAATCCCAGCCTGTGAGTAGGTGCGCAGTGTTTCTAGGGTCATATTACCCGAAACTTCTAATTTAGCGCGCTTATCGGTCAGTACTACTGCTTGTTGAATTTGCTTAACGCTAAAGTTATCCAGCATTATAATATCAGCACCGGCTGTAATGGCTTGATCTAGCTCAATAAGTGATTCGACTTCTACTTCTACTGGTTTAGTTGGATGATTAAGTTTTGCTTGCGCTACGGCTTTATCGATGCCACCACAGGCGGCAATGTGGTTTTCTTTAATTAAAAACGCATCAAATAAGCCAATGCGATGATTTGCGCCACCGCCACATTTGACCGCGTACTTTTGTAATGCACGTAGGCCCGGAATGGTTTTACGGGTATCGAGTAGTTGGGTGTGGGTGCCACTGAGTTCTTTAACATAATGCGCTGTAGTGGTTGCTGTACCTGACAAGGTTTGAACAAAATTAAGTGCGGTACGTTCAGCTGTTAAAATAGCGCGGGCAGAACCTATTGCTGTAAATAAGGTATCGTTAGCTTTAACTGTATCACCATCATTTACCAATACATTAACTGCTACACTCGGATCAACTTGTTTGAATACTTCTAAGATAATGTCTTTACCGCAAAACACGCAATCTTCACGAGTGATCACTTTGGCATTAGCGTGCTGCGCCGCTGGAATTAATTGCGCGGTGATGTCGCCTTGTTCGGCTGTTTGGTAATTTAAATCTTCATCAAGGGCAAGTTTAACCAATTGGCTTAAAAGGCTGTGTGGGATAGACATTATAAAAGCTCATTATAATTAGGAAATTGCACAAATTTTACATGGTTTGAAAGTGAAAGAGAAGGCTGAAGCTATAAGTTTGATTAGGTTCTAGAGAGTGAGGTTCTAGGTTTTAGGAAGTGACTAGATGCTAGGGCATATTCGAAGCTCGTCGCTCGAAGCCCGCGGCATTTGTTCTTATCATTGTGCAAAAGTTTTTTAGTGATTTATTCACCACAGAGATCATCGAGCTCACAGAGGAAAAACCAATAGGTAATAGTGATTAACTTTACTTTTGCCTTCTCGGTGTAGCAAAGCGCCTCGGTGGGTTCGGTGGTGAAATAGTGTGTCTGTATAAATGTAAAAACAGTCGCGAGGTAAACTCGCTGCTACCAATGCGTAGATGCGGGTTTACCCCGCGCAATTAAAATTTATTCACAAAGAGGACAAGAGACGCTGCGCTTTTGAGGAAAATAGGAAAATAGGAAAATAGGAACTAGGTTCTAGGGAAGTGACTAGCTGCTAAGTGAACTTACAGCCGGCAGCTCGTTACCCGTAGCCCGTGGCTTTCTGTTCTCGGTGGTGAAATTGGTTTGTCTATGGAAATGTAGAAACAATCGCGAGGTAAGCTCGCTGCTACTGGCGCAAAACAATGGAAGTGCTTTGCTGTTATTCTACTTGGAAATCTATTAGCATCTGACTACGCATTTATTTACAGGCCATTATGAATATAAACTATGAAAATAAACTCTTTTGGTGTCGTTAGTACCGCTATCCAGCGACCAAGTACGCATTTTGATGAGCGCCCACTAGGTGAGGAAATATCTTTATTAGTGATTCATAATATTTCCTTGCCAGCAGGGCAGTTTGCCACGCCGTTTGTGGATGATTTGTTTATGGGATGTATTGATTGCCAAGCACACCCTAGCTTTGCTGATTTAAAGGGGGTGAGAGTTTCAGCACATTGTTTTATCAAACGCAGCGGTGAAATAGTTCAGTATGTGCCTTTTAGTAAACGTGCTTGGCATGCTGGGCAGTCCGAGTTTTTAGGACGTAGTCAGTGTAATGATTTTAGTATTGGTATTGAGCTTGAAGGTACAGATACAACGGCGTATACCCAAAATCAATATAATGCATTACAATCCTTAACTAAGACATTGATATATAAATACCCAGCTATCACACGCGAGCGTGTTGTTGGCCATTGTCACATTGCACCAGGGCGAAAAACAGACCCTGGAGACAGTTTTGATTGGAATCATTATTTTGCTGCTATATTTTAACTAGCGCCCATTTGGAAAGAGAAAAGTATGATCTTAATTTCTATAATAATAGCTCTGATATTAGAGCGTTTAGGTGCCCGATCTGATTATTGGCAAATAAGCTATTACGCGCAAGGCTATTTAACACGTTCAAAAAAACAGCTTGGCGAGCAAGGTCTATTCAATTCGCCTGCGGGATTTATTATTTGGTTGTGTTTGCCGGTATTATTTGTGGCGGTTATTTTTACCTTGTCTGATTTTGTATTATGGCAGTTAGCTATTAATGTGGCTGTGCTGCTGGTTTGCTTTGGCTGTGCTAAACAACGTGCTTTATATAAGTCCTATTTAAATGCGCTAACCCGTGATGATCAGCAAGCGGCAACCTTATATGCACTGCAAATGGGGCAAAAGAAAACGGAAGAGCAAAAAGGCGGTGAAACCTTTGGACAAACGTTGGCTTGGGTAAACTTTCGTTTTTATTGTGCAGTTATTTTTTGGTTTGTAATATTAGGCGTACCTGGCGCGACCTTGTATGCATTAGTACGTACTTTTGCTGATTTAGTGCAGAACGACCATAAAGTTGTGTATGCCAAACGTTTTAAACTTATTCATTCATTATTATTTTGGCTTGATTGGTTACCAGCCAGAATCGCCAGCTTTGGTTATCTAGTAATAGGTAACTTTAATAAAGGCACCAGTTGCTGGCTGCATTATGCACTCGATTTTACAGTGAGTAACCGTAAAGTGGTTACTAATACCGCGCTTGCCGCAGAGCAAATAGAACAGCAACATTTTGGTTGCGCGTATGAAGCAACTTGTATGATGAAGCTTGTAAAACGAAATGTGTTGTTTTACTTGGTGTTGATTGCCTTGTTTACTTTATTTGGTGGTTTAGCGTAAATAAACAGATGCTAGGTTTTAGGGAAGTAATTGTCGCGAGGTAAACTCGCTGCTACCCGCGCAATTAAAATTTATTCACAAAGAGGTTAAGAGCCGCTGCGCTTTAGAGAAGTAATTATAAAAGTAGTGGCTAGGTGTTTGAGTCTATTCGCAGCTCGAAGCCCGTGGCGTTTTTTTCATTTGCGCTCATTCACTTCTCTTTGTGCAAAAGTCTTTTATTGATTTATTCACCACAGAGAGCACCGAGTTAATAGAGGAAAAACCTGTTAGTAATTAACTTTACTTTTGTATTCTCTGTGTAGCGCGTAGCGCCTCCTGCCCTCAGTGGTGAAATTGGCTGTCTATGTAAATGTAGAAACAGTCGCGAGGTAAACTCGCTGCTACCAATGCGTAGGCGCGGGTTTACCCCGCGCAGTTTAATTTATTATATAGTACACTTCGAGTTCAAAAAAACTCGCCCACTAGTTTTTGATTATCTGGTCAGACCATTGTGTTTTTCTATAAAATTCCTTCCTAAACACTGGCTTTATCTCATACTGTTTGATCTTTGTGCAAAATACGTTAGGGTGTTTTTTAAGGTGCGTCGCAGCGAAATTGACAGCAAACTTGCTTTTTGATAACGTATGGCTCAAATTTGGTATGACCAATTTACCTTTTGGTCTAGTCTCTGGGCACAAACTTGGATTTTTCAGGTTACATTTCCACTACAATGCGGACGTTGATTAATGTCTTTAAAGATTAAAGCAGCAAAACTATCGGATGTTATTTTACAGCAACTTGAGAACATGATTCTTGAGGGCTCATTAGCACCGGGTGAGAAACTGCCGCCAGAGCGTGAATTAGCCAAACAATTTGAAGTGTCTCGCCCTTCATTACGTGAAGCCATTCAAAAGCTAGAGGCAAAAGGCTTAGTAACGCGACGTCAAGGTGGCGGAACGTTTGTAAAAAATCAGCTAGAAGAAGGGCTCACTGATCCGTTATTTGACTTGATCAGTAAACATCCTGAATCACAGTTTGATTTATTAGAGTTTCGTCATGCTCTCGAAGGGATTGCAGCTTATTATGCTGCGCTTCGTGGTACTAGCACTGACTTTGCTAAAGTTAAGCAAAGCTTTGAATGCATTGCATTAGCTAATGATGATTTACTACAAAAAGCCAAAGCAATTAACGCGTTTCACTTTAGTGTGGCAGAAGCCTCGCATAATGTGGTGTTACTGCATTTAGTGCGCGGTATGCGGGCATTGCTTGAGCAAAATGTTTTACAAAATTTAACGGTATTGTTAGAGAAGCCGCATATTAGTTCGCGCTTAGCTGAGCACCGCCGTTTATTGATGGATGCAGTGATTGAAGGGAATCCAGAGCAGGCGCGACTTGCCAGTAATGCTCACTTAGCTTTCATTGAAGAAGCGTTATTGGAAGCAGGTAAAGAGCATTCACGAATTGAGCGTAGTTTAAGACGCACAAAGCAAAATTAAGTAACAAAAAACTAAGTTAAAGATAAATAATTTAAGCAAGTGCTGTATATGGCAACACGATTACCACAGTGCTAATTAAGAACATTCGTATTTTAAACATAAGGAAACCTCCATATGTCTGAAGTCAATAAAATTGACGTAGACGCGCTAGAAACACAAGAGTGGTTACAAGCTCTTGAATCAGTTGTGCGTGAAGAAGGTGTTGAACGTGCTCAGTTTTTACTTGAGCAAGTATTAGAGCAAGCCCGTTTAGACGGTGTTGATATGCCAACAGGTATCAACACAAACTACGTTAATACGATCCCGGTAGATCAAGAACCTGCTTACCCAGGGGACGTAAACCTTGAGCGCCGTATTCGTTCTATTATTCGTTGGAACGCAATCATGATTGTATTGCGTGCTTCGAAAAAAGACCTCGACCTAGGCGGCCATATGGCGTCTTACCAGTCATCAGCGGCGTTTTATGAAGTATGTTTTAACCATTTCTTCAAAGCCCCAAATGATGTAGACGGCGGTGACTTAGTTTATTATCAAGGTCATATTTCTCCGGGTATTTATGCACGTGCATTTGTTGAAGGTCGTTTATCTGCTGCGCAGCTTGATAACTTCCGTCAAGAAGTTGATGGCGAAGGTTTACCATCTTACCCACACCCTAAATTAATGCCTGAATTCTGGCAGTTCCCTACGGTATCTATGGGTCTTGGTCCTATCGCGTCTATTTACCAAGCGCGCTTCTTAAAGTACCTAGATGGTCGTGGCTTAAAAGACACTAAAAACCAACGTGTATACGCGTTTTTAGGCGATGGCGAAATGGATGAGCCAGAATCGCGTGGCGCTATTTCTTTTGCTGCTCGTGAAAAACTAGACAACCTTTGTTACTTAATTAACTGTAACTTACAGCGCCTAGATGGCCCAGTAATGGGTAATGGTAAAATCATTCAAGAGCTTGAAGGTCTATTCAAAGGCGCTGGCTGGAACGTGATCAAGCTAGTGTGGGGCAGCGGCTGGGATATCCTACTAGCTAAAGACACCACAGGTAAGTTATTGCAATTGATGAACGAAACAGTCGATGGCGATTACCAAACTTATAAAGCTAAAAATGGCGCGTACGTACGTGAGCATTTCTTTGGTCGTTACCCTGAAACAGCAGCACTTGTTGCTGATATGACAGATGACGAAATCTTCGCGCTTAAGCGTGGTGGTCATGAGCCATCAAAATTATTCGCTGCATTCAAAAAAGCAGAAGAGACCAAAGGTCGCCCAACAGTTATCCTAGCTAAAACTGTAAAAGGTTACGGCATGGGTGAAGCGGCTGAAGGTAAGAATATTGCTCACCAAGTGAAAAAAATGGACATGTCACACGTTGCCCATTTACGTTCACGTTTAGGTCTTGATGATTTAGTATCTGAACAGCAACTTGCAGAACTTCCTTATTTAACACTTGAAGAAGGTTCGGCTGAGCACAAGTACTTACATGCTCGCCGTGATGCACTTAAAGGTTATACGCCAAAACGTATTCCTAACTTTACTGAAAAGTTAGTACTGCCAGAAGTAGAAGCGTTCAAGCCACTACTTGAAGAGCAAAAGCGTGATATCTCTACCACTATGGGCTTTGTTCGTGCACTTAATATCTTATTGAAAGATAAAGGTATTGGTAAAAACATCGTACCAATTATTGCCGATGAAGCGCGTACCTTTGGTATGGAAGGTTTATTCCGTCAAATCGGTATTTATAACCCGCATGGCCAAAACTATACGCCGCAAGACCGTGATATCGTTTCTTACTACAAAGAAGCAACATCGGGTCAAGTATTGCAAGAAGGTATCAACGAGTTAGGTGCAATGTCATCGTGGGTTGCTGCGGCAACATCATACAGCACTAACGATTTACCAATGATCCCATTCTATATCTACTATTCAATGTTCGGTTTCCAACGTGTTGGCGACATGGCATGGATGGCGGGTGACCAACAAGCACGTGGTTTCTTATTAGGTGCTACTGCTGGTCGTACAACATTAAACGGTGAAGGTCTGCAGCACGAAGATGGTCACAGCCATATTCTTGCTAACACAGTACCTAACTGTATCTCTTACGATCCAACATACGCTTACGAAGTAGCGGTTATTGTTCAAGATGGTATTCGTCGTATGTACGGTGAAAGCCAAGAAAATATTTACTACTACCTAACGCTTATGAACGAAAACTATGCACAACCTGCGATGCCAGAAGGTGCTGAAGAGGGTATTCGTAAAGGTATCTACAAGCTAGAAAGCTACGCAGGCAAAAAAGCCAACGTACAGCTATTAAGCTCAGGTACTATCATGACTGAAGTGCGTAAAGCAGCCGCGATTTTAAGTGATGATTACGGTATTGCATCTGATGTGTATTCAGTAACGTCGTTTAACGAATTAACTCGTGAAGGGCAAGATGTTGAGCGTTTCAATATGCTTAACCCTGAAAGCGAACAGAAGACTGCCTACATCACCAGTGTATTAAATGACTCAGTGACTGTTGCCGCAACGGATTACATGAAAAACTACGCAGAACAAGCGCGTTCATTCATTCCAAGCAGCAACTACAAAGTATTAGGTACCGATGGTTACGGTCGTTCTGATAGCCGTGAAAACCTTCGTCGTCACTTTGAAGTTAACGCCAGCTACGTAGTAGTTGCGACGTTATCTGAACTTGCTAAACGTGGTGAAGTTGAGAAGTCAGTTGTGGTTGAAGCACTTAAAAAGTTCAACATCGACACTAACAAACTTAATCCACTGTACGCATAAGAGGTTTGCAATGAGTATTGAAATTAAAGTACCAGATATCGGTGGCGATGAAGTCGAAGTAACCGAAATTCTAGTGAGCGTTGGTGACAAAGTTGACGTTGACCAATCATTACTAACTGTTGAGGGTGATAAAGCCTCAATGGAAGTACCTGCGGCACAAGCCGGTACTGTAAAAGAAATCAAAGTAAACGTGGGCGACACGGTTACTACGGGTTCTTTAGTATTCTTGTTTGAAGGTGAAGAGCAAGCATCTAGCGAAGCGCCTGCAGAACCAGCAAAATCTGAAGATGCAGCACCTGCTGCGTCTTCAGGTTCAACAACTAAAGAAGTCACCGTACCAGATATCGGCGATGATGAAGTTGAAGTAACGGAAATCATGGTTGCTGTTGGCGACACTGTTGAAGAAGAACAATCTATCTTAAACGTTGAAGGCGACAAAGCGGCAATGGAAGTACCAGCGCCGTTTGCAGGTACTGTTAAAGAAATTAAAGTTGCCGCTGGCGATAAAGTAAAAACAGGCTCTTTAGTGTTTGTTTTTGAAGTGGCTGGTAGTGAGCCTGCAGCTGCGAAAGCAGAAACAGCGCCAGCTCAAGAGTCTGCGCCGGCACAAAGTTCAGCGCCAAGCAGTAAAGAAGTAAACGTGCCTGATATCGGCGGTGATGAGGTTGAAGTCACTGAAGTGATGGTTGCAGTAGGCGATAAGGTTACTGAAGATCAGTCAATCTTAAACGTTGAAGGCGACAAAGCGGCAATGGAAGTACCAGCACCATTTGCCGGTACTGTTAAAGAGATTAAAGTTGCTGCGGGCGATAAAGTATCGACCGGTTCACTTATCTTTGTATTTGAAGTGCAAGGCAGTGCACCTGCAGCTACCGCTGAAAAAACGGCTTCTGAATCTGCACCAGCAGCGAAAGCAGAATCAGCTCCAGCTCCACAAGCAGCGCCTGCAAAAGCGAGCAATGAAAGCTTTGAAAACAATAGTGCGTATGCTCATGCATCGCCAGTTGTTCGCCGCTTAGCACGTGAGTTTGGTATTAACCTTGCGAACGTAAAAGGCTCAGGTCGTAAAAATCGCGTTGTGAAAGAAGACGTGCAAGACTATGTGAAGAGCTTAGTTAAGCAAGTTGAGTCAGGCCAATTAGCAACAGCTTCTGGCAATGCTGGCGGTAGTGAGCTTGGTTTAATTCCATGGCCAAAAGTTGATTTTGCTAAATTTGGTGAAATCGAAGAGAAAAAACTATCTCGTATTCAAAAGCTATCGGGTAAAAATTTACACCGTAACTGGGTGCAAATCCCACATGTTACGCAGTTTGATGAAGCTGATATCACAACTCTTGAAGAGTTCCGTAAAGAGCAAAATGCCCTTAGCGAGAAGAAAAAGCTAGGTGTTAAAATCACCCCACTGGTATTTGTAATGAAAGCAGCAGCGAAAGCACTTGCTGAGTTCCCTACATTTAACTCATCACTATCTAACGACGGTGAAAGCTTAATTCTTAAGAAGTACATCAATATCGGTGTTGCAGTTGATACGCCAAACGGTTTGGTTGTGCCAGTATTTAAAGATGTTGATAAGAAAGGCATCATTGAATTATCGCGTGAATTAATGGAAGTATCTGTTAAAGCGCGTGACGGTAAACTTACCTCGTCTGATATGCAAGGTGGCTGTTTTACAATTTCAAGCCTTGGTGGTATTGGCGGTACAGCCTTTACGCCAATCGTAAATGCCCCAGAAGTTGCTATTTTAGGTGTCTCTAAATCAGAAATTAAACCTAAGTGGAATGGCAAAGAGTTTGAACCAAAACTAATGGTTCCACTTTCTATGTCTTACGACCATAGGGTGATTGACGGTGCACTAGCGGCACGCTTTACTGTAACTTTAGCAAGTTACATGAGCGATATTCGCCAATTAGTAATGTAAGCAATTGCTGCATGTAGCGAAATAAATAGAATCAAATCCCAGCCAGTTGTTTTTTGCTGGGATTTTTACCATTTGCAATGATACAATATTTGTATATTTTGCATAAATTTTTGATCTGCTCTCCCTTTCTGCCTTGCAGAAACATGGCAGTTAAACTTTAGGGCAGTGTCCCGTTCAAACAATTAAGGTAAAAGCATGAGCAACGAATTAAAAACTCAAGTTGTTGTACTAGGCGGTGGTCCTGGTGGTTATTCTGCGGCTTTCCGTGCTGCTGACTTGGGCTTAGAAGTAACAGTAGTAGAATCTCGCGACACATTAGGCGGTGTATGTCTTAATGTTGGTTGTATTCCTTCGAAAGCACTTTTACACGTAGCTAAAGTAATTGATGATGCAGCAGAAATGTCATCTCATGGTGTTACTTTTGGCGCACCACAAATTGATTTAGATAAAATTCGTTCGTGGAAAGAGTCAGTTGTTAGCCAACTTACTGGTGGCCTAGACGGCATGGCTAAAATGCGTAAAGTTAAAGTGGTTTACGGTTACGGTAAATTCACAGGTAGCAACACGCTTGATGTTGAAGGCGCTGACGGTAAAACAACAATTACTTTTGATAACGCTATCATTGCTGCTGGTTCTAAACCTGTAAACTTACCTTTCATTCCTGAAGATGACCGCGTAATTGATTCAACCGGTGCACTAGAGCTTAAAGACATCCCTGAAAAGCTATTAGTATTAGGTGGTGGTATTATCGGTCTTGAAATGGGTACTGTGTATCGCGCACTAGGTTCTGCAATCGACGTAGTTGAATTTGCTGACCAACTAGTACCAGCTGCTGATAAAGACATCATCAAGATTTACCAAAAATACGTAAGTGATAAATTTAACGTTATGCTATCAACTAAAGTTGTTGGCGTAGAAGCGAAAGATGATGGCTTATACGTTACATTTGAAGGTAAAAACGCACCAGCTGAACCAGTACGTTATGACAAAGTATTAGTTGCTGTTGGTCGTACACCAAACGGTAACTTATTAGATGCTGACAAAGCGGGTGTTAATGTTGATGAGCGTGGCTTCATTAATGTTGATAAGCAACTTAAAACTAACGTTGACCACATCTTCGCGATTGGTGACTTAGTTGGCCAACCTATGCTTGCGCACAAAGCGGTTCATGAAGGTCACGTTGCAGCTGAAGTTATCTCAGGTCAAAAACATTACTTTGATCCGAAATGTATTCCTTCAATTGCCTATACTGATCCAGAAATCGCTTGGGTTGGCGTAACTGAGAAAGAAGCAAAAGAGCAAGGCTTAAGCATTGAAACAGCTGTATTCCCATGGGCTGCATCAGGTCGTGCAATTGCATCTTCTCGTACTGAAGGTTCTACTAAACTGATCTTTGATAAAGAAAGTGGCCGTATTATCGGTGGTGCTATGATTGGTATTAACGCAGGTGAAATGCTGGGCGAAATCGGTCTAGGTATCGAAATGGGCGCTGACGGTGAAGATTTAGCATTAACTATTCATGCTCATCCAACATTGAACGAATCAATCGGTCTTGCAGCTGAAATATTTGAAGGTTCAATCACTGATTTACCAAACAAAAAAGCAGTTAAAAAGAAGAAGTAAGTTCTTTTAGTTAATTGTTTAAAAACCCAAGCCACGGCTTGGGTTTTTTGTTTTATAGGCGCGGGTGTGTAATACGTAATACCTTGTAGGCGCGGGTTTACCCCGCGCAATTAGATTAAAGTTCGTTTAGTGATTAATTCACCACCGAGAACACAGAGAAGAAATAAGTGATTTTTTAATTTGGTTTCTCTGTGTAGCGCGAAGCGCCTTTGTGCCCTCAGTGGTAAATAATGGGCTTTATCGCGAGGTAAACTCGCTGCTACCAATACGTAGGCGTGGGTTTACCCTGCGCAAATGTGTTATAATATCCGCCGAACAAATTTAGGTACTATTTTAGGTAATAAACCACGTGAATAAACGCTCTTCTAATTCAGTACTTACTTTGCGTGCCCAGCAAATTAGTGAATCTCGCCGTGAGTTTAATGCTCGTGGCGGTAAAATGGATCGCTGTGAGCGATGCTTAATCGCGAAACATTACTGTATTTGTGACGGTGTGGAGCAGGCTGATAGTCAGGCGGCGGTATGCTTACTTATGTATCACAACGAGAGTTTTAAACCCTCTAATACAGGGCGATTAATTGCTGAAATTATTCCTGATAATCATGCTTTTCGTTGGGACAGGACTGATCCTGACGATAAACTATTAGCCTTATTAAATGACCCGCAATATCAACCTATGGTGATCTTTCCTGCTACAGATGTTGAAGATACTGCACGCGTTATTACTGATGTACAACACCAGCCTAATAAACGTCCCTTGTTTATCTTTTTAGATGGCACATGGCGTGAAGCGAAAAAAATGATCCGCAAAAGCCCTTATCTCGATAATTTACCCGTGCTGTCGATCACCGCTGAAAAACTGTCTGACTATCGCTTACGGGTTGCCCCGCATGCTCACCAACTTGGCACTGCTGAAGTGGCCATTATGGTGTTAGCACTGGCAGGGGAGTCTGATGCAGCAACTAAGCTTGAACAGCATTTTATGAAGTTTCGCGACGCGTATTTGTTAGGAAAGCGCAATAAAGGCAGGCCGACGTAGGTTTTAGTTTATCCCGCGCAAATATATAATTTAGATGCTGGATAAAACTATGTTGCTTCTGTCGCGATGTAAAATCGCTGCTACGACTTTGTGATATCTCGTAGGCGCGGGTTTACCCCGCGCAAATGTGCGACAAAAAATTTAACAACATTCAAGCTATGAGCTATTTTTATACTTTACCTACAAGGATTGGTAGATGTATAAATCACAAAATCTAAGAAAAGGGCGGGTTTCTTTACCACATCACTTTTATGCTATTACCCTCGTTACACATAATCGCAGCAACTACTTTGTAAACTTGGATTTTAATCGTCACATTATAAAACAAATGCAATTATTAGAAGTACAAGAATACCTCAAATCTAATGCGTTTATTATTATGCCAAATCATATCCATTGGCAATTTCAGTTGCTCATTAACAGCCCCTTACCACAAATAATCCGTTGCTTTAAAGGACGAACTGCAGCCGCTTGCTGTGAATTCGGTATTTATAAATTATGGCAAAAAGGGTATTACGATCATTTAATTCGAGATGAAGATGATTTAGTTAAAAATGCGCGTTATATAATCGCGAATCCACTAAGAGCTGGTTTGGTTAAAAATGTTGCTGATTATCCATACTGGGATTGTGTTTATGTATGAGTCTAGCATTTTGGTGATGTAGGCGCGGGTTTACCCTGCGCAATTAGATTAAAGTTCGTTCAGTGATTAATTCACCACCGAGAACACAGAGAAGAAATAAGTGATTTTTTACTTTGGTTTCTCTGTGTAGCGCGAAGCGCCTTTGTGCCCTCAGTGGTAAATAATGGGCTTTATCGCGAGGTAAACTCGCTGCTACGAATGGGCAATATCTCGTAGGCGCGGGTTTACCCCGCGCAAATGCAAAATGTAAATACGGGATAAAATTCAGCCGTGGAACAACCCATGTCGCGATGTAAAATCGCTGCTACGAATGTGCAATATCTCGTAGGCGCGGGTTTACCCCGCGCAAATGAAAAATGTAAGAACGTTATAAAGCTCAGCTGCGGAACAATCCATGTCGCGATATGAAATCGCTGCTACGAATGGGCAATATCTCGTAGGCGCGGGTTTACCCCTCGCAATTAGATTAAAGTTCGTTCAGTGATTAATTCACCACCGAGAACACAGAGAAGAAATAAGTGATTTTTTACTTTGGTTTCTCTGTGTAGCGCGAAGCGCCTCTGTGCCCTCAGTGGTAAATAATGGGCTTTATCGCGAGGTAAACTCGCAGCTACCAATACGTAGGCGTGGGTGGTTTACCCCGCGTAAATGCAAAATGTAAATACGGGATAAAATTCAGCCGCGAAACAACTCCTGTCGCGATATAAAATCGCTGCTACAAATTTGTAATATCTTGTAGGCGCGGGTTTACCCCGCGCAAATGTAAAGTGTAAATACGGGATAAAATTCAGCCTCGAAACAACCTTTGTCGCGATGTAAAATCGCTGCAACGAATAGGCAATATCTTGTTGGCGTGGGTTTTCAGCGTAACATGTAATAAAAAAGCGCGCTGTAACTTAATACACCGCGCTTTTTTAAACTTAAAACTTACCGCTTATAACTTAAAGCTCAGCTCCCAAATCAATGTGATACCACAATTAAGCGAATGGCATCTAACTGCAACTGTGCTTTGCCGATATAACTTGTCAGCTCTGTGCGTTGCTTATCGTAGAAGGTAAGTTCTTCTTCACGGATATTAGGGTTGATCTGTTTCAGCGCCGCTAAACGCGCCTGCTCTTCACTGAGCGATTGTTGCATTTGCTCAAGCGCCGCAGTGCGAATGACTTCTAACTTAGTTTGCGCCATTTCTTGGGCGGTTTTAAGCATTGGGTGAATCGCACTTTGTAATGCGCCAGCTAGTTTACTGGCTGTTTGACGGCCTACCGCAGAAAGCTGCTGATTAAAGCCATCAAAGCCGACGTTATCAGCTAAGTTGTTGCTGGCTTTATCTAGCAAAATACGAATCGGCGTCGGCGGTAAAAAGCGGCCAACTTGCAGCGCTTTTGGTGCCATGGCTGCTGCTACGTAAATTAGCTCAACAAAAAAGGTACCTGGTGGTAATTTTTTGTTTTTAAGTAATGCGACTGACGCAGTACCAAAGTCATCATCACAGATCATGTCTAAGGTGCCTTGCACCATAGGGTGATCCCAGCTGATGAAATGCACATCTTCTTGTGCAAGTGCAGTGTCACGGTCAAATGTGACTGTCATGCCGTCGTCTTTTAAACTTGGGAATGACGGATTTAGCATATGCTCAGTTGGCTTTAAGATAATAGTATTTTCACCTTTGTCTTCTTGGCTAACGCCAAAGGTATCAAACACGTTGATCATATAACTTGGTAGTTCAAATTGGTTGTCTAGTTTTTCAATATCAACAACCAGCGAGTCTGCTGCACCTTGGCCCGATGAGTGTAACTCAAGCAAACGGTCACGGCCGCTTTCCATTTGTTTACGCAGCACTGCGTTTTGACCGGCTACTTGCTCTAGTAATGGCTCTAGCTCGTCTTCATCACAGTTATGGGCGGCAATAAACTCAAGTAGCTCATCTTTAAACTCTTTATACAAAAGTTGTCCGGTGCTTGAGGTGGTTTCAAAGGCATCTAAGCCTTCGTTATACCAACGCAGTAATACTTCTTGTGCGCTGCTTTCAAAGTACGGCACATGAATGTTGATATCTTGAGTTTGACCAATACGGTCGAGGCGACCAATACGCTGCTCAAGTAAGTCAGGGTTCAGTGGTAAATCAAATAACACTAAGTGATGAGCAAACTGGAAGTTACGACCCTCAGAGCCAATCTCAGAGCACAGCAATATTTGTGCGTTGTCGTACTCGTCAGCAAAAAACGCGGCGGCGCGGTCACGCTCAATAATTGTCATGCCTTCGTGGAACACAGAGGCTTTAATCGCTTCGCGTTCACGCAGGATTTGCTCAAGGCTGATTGCTGTTTCGGCTTTAGCACAAATAAGCAGGACTTTTTCGCGTTTAAGGGTTTTTAGGGTGTCGATCAACCATTCTACTCGAGGATCAAATTGTCCCCAGCTAGCGCTTTCGCCTTCAAACTCTTGGAATATTTTTTCAGGGAATAGGGCGCGTTGCGCGCTCAGCTCTGCATTTTTAATGCCGCTCATATTGCCCAATACTGAAATTGCCGTTTTATATTGTTTCGGCATCGCCATCGGGTAGGCGTGTAGTTTGCGACTAGGGTAGCCGTCAATGCCGCTACGGCTATTTCTAAATAAAATACGGCCTGTGCCATGGCGATCTAATAACATCGCCAAAATTTCTTTACGGGCAGCTGCGTCGCCATTTTGTGCTTGTTCAAGCACCGTTGTGATATCGGTTTCTTTTAATAGCTCAATTAGCGTGGCTTTGGCGCTGTCGTCTAGCGCTTGCTGTTGCAGTAACTGATTTGCAGCCTCTGCCACATGCTTATAGTTACTTTCTTCAGCAACAAAGGCATCGTAGTCATAAAAGCGATCAGGATCGAGTAACTGTAGGCGCGCAAAGTGGCTGCGGTGACCAAGTTGATCCGGTGTTGCCGTTAATAGTATTAGCCCTGGAATATCTTGGCTAAGCTCAGCCATACGTTGATATTCAGTGCTTGGTTTACCGTTGGTAATACTTAAATGATGCGCTTCATCAACAATCAGTAAATCCCAATCAGCCATTGTTGCTTGTTCAAACCAGCGTTTTTTCTTGGTTAAAAACTCAAGGCTAGTTAGTACTAACTGTTCAGTGTCGAATACATTTGGTGAGTCGGCAAAGGCTTCATCGCAACGCTCTTCATCAAAAATTGAAAAGTGTAAATTAAAGCGGCGCAGCATTTCAACTAACCACTGATGCTGTAAGTTCTCCGGCACTACGATGAGCACTCGGCTTGCGCGACCACTGATAATTTGTTGATGTAAAATCATCCCCGCTTCAATGGTTTTACCAAGGCCTACTTCATCAGACAATAACACTCGAGGAGCAAATCGTTTACCGACCTCTTGTGCAATATAAAGCTGATGCGGAATTAAGCTTGCGCGCTGGCCAATCAAACCCTTAATAGGTGATTGTTGGCGTTCAAACTGGTGTTGCCATGTTTGATAGCGCAATGTATAGCGATCAAAGCGGTCAACTTGGCCGGCAAATAAGCGATCTTGTGGTTTATTAAATTTGATGAAGTGATCTAAAAACGTTTCTTTTAATTGTGCTTTTTCACCGTTATCAATACGAGTGCCGTGATAACAAAGTAAATCACCGATAGGTTCAATTGACTCGACTTCAAGTTCCCATTCTTCAACGCTTTTGATCACATCACCAGGATTAAATGCCACGCGGGTAACCGGTGCTTCTAACATTGAGTAAACACGGTTTTCGCCACTGGCGGGAAATAAAATGCTGACCTGACGGCCCTCAAGGGCAACCACTGTGCCTAATCCTAAATCTGACTCTGTATCACTGATCCAACGCTGACCTAAGGAAAAATTCATGTATGTCTCGTCTATGAAGAAAAAGGCGGCTATGTTACCTGTTAGCTAACACCACTGCAAGGTGCGAACCAGCTGACTTTTAATTAATTTAATAACTGTGAATTATTCCTATTAAAGTTGCTGCAATAAGGATTAATTCAAAACAAAAAAAGGTTTGTCATAAAACAGACTTTTATGACATCTAAGCTAAACTTAGAATATACCAAGCAATTAAGTTTTTCAGGGTGAACATTCAACCCGTTTTACTTGATTAGTTGGGTATAGCATAAAAATCATAAAACGTAAGGAAAGTGCTATGGAAAAAGCTTCGAACCTTGATAGTAAAATGTATGTGCTAGATACCAATGTATTGCTTCACGAACCCCTCGCGTATTTATCATTCCAAGAACATGATGTTGTAATTCCCATGACAGTTTTAGAGGAACTGGATCATATAAAAGATCGTAAGCATGATGTCAGCCGTGATGCCCGTGTGGCCATTCGTGGTTTGGATGAAGTGCTCAAAGATGCCACACCAGAACAAATGCTCAAAGGCGTCGCTCTACCTAGTAATAAAAAGGCCAAAGCGTCTTCGGCTGGCACACTTATTATTGTTAATGATCATTTATTTGTCGATTCTATCTCAGGTTTACCTGGCAACGAAAATGACCACCGTATTATCAATTGTGCCGTGCACCTACAAAAACAACATCCTAATAGCAAAGTGGTGTTAGTTACCAAAGATATTAATATGCGTTTAAAGGCCAAAGGCGCAGGGCTTAAATTTGTTGAAGATTATCGTACCGATCAGCTGATTGATGATATTGCTTTGCTCTCCAGTGGTTATAAAAAAATTGCTGGCGATTTTTGGCAGCATGTGGGCGAATGTGAAACCGAGCAACATGGTCGTGATGCGTTTCATAAAGTGGCAAAAAGTTTGATCCCCGATGTATTTTGCAATGAATATTTACTTGATGACAGCGGTCAGTTTGCCGCACGAGTCAAATCTTATGATGAGCAGCATATTATGCTCAAAGATATCGGTGTTGAGCGTTTAATGCATCAGTCGGCATGGGGAGTAAAGCCAAAAAATATTTATCAAGGCATGGCAATGGATGCGTTACTCGATACCGGTATTGAATTAGTTATTTTAACAGGTCCTGCAGGATGCGGAAAAACATTACTAGCGCTTGCCTGTGCTTTGGAAATGGTGGTTGAAAAAGGTATTTACGATAAGGTAATTGTCACCCGAAATACTCCTGAAATTGCTGAGTCGATCGGTTTTTTACCAGGTACCGAAGAGGAAAAAATGGCACCATGGTTAGCTGCGATCACCGATACCTTAGAGGTATTACACAAAGGTGACGAAAACCCTATTTCAAGCCGTAACTATATTATGGAAAAGGCCAACATACAGTTTAAATCAGTTAACTTTATGCGTGGTCGCAGCATTCAAAATGCCGTGGTCATTTTAGATGAAAGCCAAAACCTTACTGCCTCACAGCTGAAAACTATTATTACCCGTTGTGGTGAAGGTACTAAGTTAATTTGCTCTGGTAACCTTGCGCAAATAGATAGTAACTACTTAACTCCAGTTACTTCTGGTTTAACTTATATTGTGGAGCGCTTCAAAGATTTTGAAGGCAGCGCCACGGTTAACTTAAATGGTGTGGTGAGAAGCCGTTTAGCATCGTTTGCGGAAGAAAATTTATAACTTGCGCAGTCCCACTTGGCTCGCTAACCTTGTTGACAAATTTAGCGCCAAGCATCGGATTGTAGATTGAATTTTCTACCTTTAAAACATTACTATCGTTCACTGGCTGTGGCACTTATTGTGCCGCTGCTGGTGGCTTTTCTATTATGTTTACACTTATATAATATTAAATTAGATCGCGCCGTAGCTAAACGCGAAGCTGATTTTGCTAATGTAGCGGCGCAAGTTGCGTTTTTAATGAATGCGACAGACGACTTGGTTAGTACTTTATTTGCCCAATATGAACAACCCATTTCTTATCGATTTGATCAACAATGGCTTGAAGATATTAATCAGCAAGACAGTTACTACTACCGGGAAATTCCCAATGGAGGTGGTGAAATTGTCGGCCAGGGTAAATTTTCTTCCTCCCCTAATGCAATTGCACAATGGCAACAAGTCATTGCGATGGGACCTGCCTTTAATACGACATTATCGTTAGTTCAATCTTTGGCTGCGGTCGCTTACGTTAACGAACAGGGTTTTGCTTATATCAAGCGTCGCCATGACTGCGATAGCTTAATGTTAACCCAATTACTTGATGGTCAACTTCGTCCTGTATTTTCAGGTGATTCACTAAGTTCTAGTGCCGTTATCAAAATTGCTGGTAAAAACTACTTATCAATAGGGCGTGCGCGTGAGCAGGGCAGTGAAGATTATATTATTTTGATTTATGACTTATCGGCAGTATCGCAATGGCTAAAAAAAATATCGCCGCGCAGTGGCGAATATATATTTTTAAATAGTGCACAGCACGTCATTATCAGCTCACTTTATGATATTGAAGAAGACACACCATTAGCGGAGTATTGGCCTTCAGCTAAAGCGCCATTAGCTGAATTAGATAATCAGGGTAATCTCACTCTTTTACAAGCGCAAAAGCAGCTACCAATTTATGCGGGTTATTTTGCATCGCATGATGAATTAGCCTCACCGATTGTAACTGATGTATTAATTGAACTTACTTTTTTGAGTATGTTTTTAGTGATTATGTTCAGTACCTTGTTATGGTTAAGCCAGCGTATTTTTGTGAAACCCATGACATATTTAATGGCGTATCTTGAACAAAATGAGGAGCACTATAAAGATTATTCAAATTACCATATACCAGCAAACTGGCAGCCGTGGTTTAGCCGAATTAAGTGGGTGCTTAACAAAAATCAGCAGTTGGTAAACTCATTGCAGCAGGCAAATAGTGAACTTGATGACCAAGTAAAAATAAAGACCCGTGAACTCGCGCGCAGTTATGAGGCTAAAGAACGCCACTTAGCATTATTGAATACTATGCTCAATAGTGTGCCAGATCTTATTTATTTTAAAAACATTGATGGCTCATTCTTAGGATGCAATCGTGCTTATGAACAATACATAGGTCTTGAGCAAGAGCAGTTAGTTGGCTTACAGTTATGTGATATTAGTGATGATAATGGTCAGATCAGCGAATTAGAGCAACAAGTTTTAACAACCAAAACTAAAGCTGAGCAACGTCTTGAAACCCAGCAGCAAACATTTCAATTAACCATCGCGCCATTTTATAACGATCAAAATCAGTTACTAGGTTCAATGGGGATTGGCCGGGATATAACTGCTCAACAACAAGCTCTTTTGGCATTAAAAGCGTCAGAGTCTAAGTTTCGCAGCGCCATAGAGTATGCTGCTAATGGAGTGATTTTACTTTCACTTGAACAGACCGTATTACAACTTAATCGAACTGCGCGAAAGATTTTTAAGATTGATAAAACTGAGCAGGATTTATTATTAGTGGATTTATTTCCACAGCAACAGTGGCAAGAAATAGCAACGCTTTTAGCTTTATTGCTGAGTGAGAAAAAGAAAGTTTACCACCTTACTTTAGGACAAGAAGAGCTAAATTGCTGGTGGCAGCTGAGCGTCTCTTTAGTATGGGATGAGCAACAAGCACCTTACTATTATGTTATTCATATTCAAGATGTCAGTGCATTGACTCAGGCCAAACAAGATGCCGAGCGGGCAACCGAGGCCAAAAGTCGGTTTATTGCTAACTTAAGCCATGAAATACGCACGCCACTGCATGCTGTGACAGGCCTTATTGATATGGTAACTCAGCAAGGCTTAACAGCGCAGCAGCAACAGCATGCAGTTCAAGCAAAAAATGCTGCGCAAAGTTTATTAACCATGCTTAATCGAATGCTTGATTTTGCGCGAATCGAAAATAACCAAGTGCAATTAGACTTAGTTGATTTTGCTGTAGTTGCACTTGTTGACAGCTGCGAGAGTGTATTAATAGGGCTCTGCCAGCAAAAAGATTTGGCTTTTAATATCGATATTGATTCGCTAATTGCTCCGCAGTTAGTCGGCGATTACATTCGCTTACAGCAAGTGCTCGGTAATTTACTCACCAATGCCGTGAAATTTACTGAACATGGCAGTATCACTTTGAAAATAACAGCCGTTGAATTGACGCCAACAAAACAAACCCTGTGTTTTAAAGTGATTGACACCGGGATCGGTATTGATAAAGCTGATCAGAGTCGATTATTTGACGCATTTACGCAAGGCGACGAATCACTCACTCGCACCCATCAAGGTGTTGGTCTAGGGCTCGCTATAGTCAAACACGAATTGGCATTAATGGGAGCTGAAATTAAAGTTGTCAGTAATAAAGGCCAAGGTAGTCAGTTTTTCTTTACTATAACCTTTAATGTTGCCGCTCAAATCGACCCTATCGACTGGCACAATACTTTAGTGATTCATTCTGAGCGGGGAATTAATTTACCTGCCGCATTAGCGCCATTAAAACCGCTAGAATTTTCTGAGTTAGCTGAATTAACAGACCACGCTGTATTAGCAGATTATCAGCGGATCATCATTAATGACGTTGATCTACCGAGAGTTATAACGCGAGACAATATAAAAACAGCATTGATGAGTAATAACACGCAGCTTTATGTTGTTAAAAATGATCCAAATACTCCGCTGCCAACTCTTAAAGGTATGCAAATGTGCAGTGTGAAAAATTCTGCATTAGTGCAACGAATACAGCAAGTTGAGCCGGTATCTAAACGCCCTGATGTAAATCTGACAGCGGCAGAGAGTAAACTCAACGTTGCGGGCTTACTAGTGTTAGTTATTGATGATAATCAGCTTAATTTAGATATTGTTAGTAATATCTTAAGCAAAGCACATATTAATGTAATGACGGCAAATTCGGCGATGGCAGGGATAGATTTGGTTGCACAAGTCATGCCTGATCTGATCTTAATGGATATTCAAATGCCAGAAGTCGATGGGTTGCAAGCAACCGCTTTATTGCGACAACGTTATGATCAACAGCAATTACCTATTTTTGCGCTAACTGCGCATTGTGAAGCAGCTGACGAGCAACGCTCACTTGCAGTGGGTATGAATAAACATTTAACAAAACCAGTAGTTGCAGCGACGTTATTAGCGGCGATAAATGAGCTGAGAATTACTGGCGCTGTTTTTTATAATCATTCTTTTGCATTAGAACAATTCTCGGGCCATAATGATTTACTACAGGTAATGTTGGGTAAACTTGCTAAGTTGTGTGTAAGCCATCTGCAGCAATTAAAAGTGCCGATGCAAACAAAAGCGTTGGAACGATTAGTGCATAGTATTAAAGGTGTGTCAGGAAACCTTGGCTTTAATCGCCTAAGTGCTACCGCTCAGCAATTAGAAAGTAGACTACGTAAGACACCAGACGTAGGGCAAATATCCCTGAGTCAGTTAGAGTTCGAATTAGTACAAGTAAATAGATACATTCAAATACAAGGCTCAGTAAATGTTGAAGAAAGCCAAAATACTGATCGTTGATGACGACCCATTAAATCGATTAGTGTTGGAAAAAACATTAGCGAATGATCACGAAATATTTTTAGTTGAAAGTGGTGAAAAAGCCCTTACATTTGTTAAATCAACGGCGGTTGACTTAATTATCCTCGATATAGTAATGCCCGGCATTAATGGCTATGAGGTGTTAATTCAGTTAAAAGAAAATTCAACTACGCACGCTATTCCAGTTATCTTTATTTCAGCTAATACAAGCCATGATGATGAAGCGAAAGGGTTTGAATTAGGCGCAATGGACTATATTGCTAAGCCATTTAGTCCCGCAATAGTACGTGCACGAGTGCGTAATCAATTATTGATCAAGCAAAAAAATGATTTGTTAGAAATGCTCGCCTCAATTGATGGGCTGACAGAAATACCTAATCGGCGTTATTTAGATGAAAGCTTATCGCGAGAATGGCGTCGCAGCCGTCGAGCTGGTACACCGTTATCGGTGCTATTAATAGATATAGACCACTTTAAGCGTTATAACGATTGTTATGGCCACCGTGCCGGGGATGACTGCCTTAAACGTGTGGCACATGCATTAGTTGCAGCGTGTGAGCGAGGTACTGACTTTGTTGCGCGCTACGGCGGTGAAGAATTTGCTGCAGTATTACCCGACACCAACCAGTACGAGGCATTGGAATTTGCTAATAAACTCAGAGATGCTGTTAATGCGCTTGCTATCCCGCATAAAGCATCACTCAATGCCGCTCACATTACGATAAGTATTGGGGTTGCTACAACTGAGTTTGGTCAAGTTTATGCTGAGCATATATTACTTGAAGAAGCCGATTTAGGTTTATATCAAGCTAAAGATAGTGGCCGCGATAAAATTATCGCTCGAGTTATTGACGCAAGTTAGTAAAGTCAGTTATTACAGCAAATAAAGAGTGAATATGCTCCACTCTTTACTGCTTTAGTTTTGTGTCTAAATGGCGCTAAGTGAATTATAAATACTATCACCCACACCAATCAGTTTCTCGTTTTTAAAGACCAGTGGAGTACATTCATCTTTTGTCATTTTTCCGTCAGAGTGAATACTATGGGTGGCATAAAATAGTACTTGGTATACATCACCGTCTTTTTTTAATAATTCTGTAAAGTCGGGAGTTTTTAATTTATTTAATACATTTTGATAGCTGGTATCTAAAGTGAGCCCCGAGATGCTTTCACGATTAAATTGATGATGTTCTTCCCAGCTTGAACTATTACCAGCCCAATGCGTTTCTGCTTCACCATCGGATACTGCAATTACACAACCAGTAAGAAGAGGGGCTGTAAGCGCGGCAATTAAAAGTACTTTTTTCATTATTTTATCCTGATACTAAATATTGATTTTAATTTGTCTATTAGTTAGCAAAGAACTGGCCAATATTTTATATTATTTAAAATCAATATATTAGGTTTTTTTGTAAGGCGGTAAATTACATTTAACCACCTTGTATAGCGTAACTAACTAAAAGTTAGTTGATTAGACCAGTCTATTTAAGCTTTCACCTTGGCTAAATGCGCTAATATTTAAGCTGACTTGCTTTACTAAGCGAATGATTGACTCTTCACTGGCCCATGCAATATGTGGAGTCAGAATTAAATTATCACCACGATAAGCGGCCAATGGATTATCCTTCGCAGCTGGTTCTTTACTTAATACGTCAAATCCCGCTCCTGCAATTTGGTTATTGCTCAGTGCGTTGGCTAAATCAGCTTCATTAACGATACCACCGCGCGCGGTGTTAATTAAAATGGCATTGGGTTTCATCATAGCAAGTTCAGCAGCACCAATCAGATCACGACTTTCATCGGTTAAAGGGCAGTGTACACTAATAATATCAGCTGTTTTTATTGCTTGGTAAAATTCTGTTCGGCCCTCTCTAGTTACTTGGTTTTTACGCTCACTGATAACTACATTGGCACCAAAAGCACGTGCAACATCCGCAACAGCTTTACCAAGCGAACCATAACCGATAATTGCCAGAGTTTTACCTCCAATATCATTAAAACGGTAATCAAGGCGGCAGAACATCTCACTTTGTTGCCATAACCCTTGTTGGCAATCAGCAATGTAGCGGTGAGTATTACCCAGTAAATTTGTGATCAGTGCAAAGGTATGTTGTACAACCGAAGGTGTTGAATACCCGGCCACATTGGTAACGGCAATGCCAAACTCTTTAGCGGCGACTAAATCAACATTGTTAGTGCCAGTTGCGGCTACACATATGAGCTTTAATTCAGGAAGTTTTGCCAGTGTTTCGCGATTAAGTACCACTTTATTGGTGATCAATACATCAGCGCCTGCACTGTGCGCTAATACTTGTGCTGGACTGGTTAGTGAATAACTAGTGAAATTGCCAAGTGTTTGAAAAGGCTCAAGTGATGTGCCTGCTAATGTGGCAGTATCGAGAAGGGTAATATTCATGCGCTTTCCTTATTAAATAAAATAATTTTAATGCTTGACCTTGGTGTGTACTCTAAGGTTTATACTTGGCATCAGTTGATAATACACTCATTGGAGACACAGATGAAAATAGGTGAATTTGCTAATCAGTTAGGTGTCTCTACAGATACCCTAAGATACTATGAAAAACATAATTTGTTAACGCCATCAAGTCGAACCGGGGCCGGTTATCGCGATTATGGTGAAGCTGCATTAAAGCAAATGAAGTTTATTTTACGTGCTAAAAATGTTGGCTTTAGCTTGGCAGAGATCAAGGAGTTGCTGCAAATTAAATTTAAAAAACATCAGCATTCTTGCCATGAAGTTAAAAACCTAACAATACAAAAGCGTGACTTAGTCGCAGAGCGCATTGCTGAATTAACACGTTTTCATCAATCATTATCCGTGTTAGCTGATAAGTGCTGTGGCGGACAAGAGCCCGCAGATAACTGTTCAATATTAACCACTTTGGAGGACATCGATGGACTTACTCAATAATTTTTGGCAGTTATTTTTATTATCTGCCCCTTGGTTAATGCTTGGTTTACTCATTGCCGGGTTATTAAATGTGTATTTACCGGCAAATTTTTTAAATAAACATTTAGGTAAAGAAGGTTTTTGGACCACTGTTAAAGCTGCTTTAATTGGTGCGCCAATGCCGTTGTGTTCGTGCGGTGTAATACCCGCTGCAATTGGTTTAAGACGTGCAGGCGCTTCAAAAAGTGCTACCACTGCGTTTTTAGTATCGACGCCAGAAACTGGGGTTGATTCGGTGTCGGTATCGTATGTGCTACTCGGTCCTTTTATGGCAATAATTCGTCCAATAGCGGCGATTTGTAGTGCTATTGTCGCAGGTGTCTTAGTGGGGCGTGATGCTGAAAAAACGCAAACTACAGATCACTCTAGTGAAGTTAATAATGAGCAAAAGCGAGCAGCTACAACAAGTTGTTGTTCAACAAAATCAGCAGTGGCTGAAGAGAAGGCAAGTTGCTGCTCAACAAAATCAGCAGTGGTCGAAGAGAAGGCAAGTTGCTGCTCAACGAAATTAGCAGCGGCTGAAGAGAAGGCAAGTTGTTGCTCAACGAAACCAGCAGCGGTCGAAGAGAAGACTAGCTGTTGCGATTCATCAAGCGCAGTACCAGCCAGCCAATGGCAAAAGATGAAACAGGCTGTGAGTTTTAGCTGTAATAAATTACTATCAGACACTATGAAATGGTTAATGATTGGTTTGTTCTTTGCAGCCTTAGTGCAAACTTATGTGCCAGAGTCATTTTTAAGCCAATGGGGCAGTGGTATTTTGGCTATGCTGGTGGTGATCGTGATTAGTATTCCCATGTATATCTGCGCGACCGCATCAACGCCGATTGCAGCTGGTTTGTTATTAAGTGGCGTAGCACCTGGCGCTGTTTTAGTCTTTATGTTGGCAGGTCCTGCCACTAATGTCGCGACGCTTGGCGTGGTTGCCAATGAGCTTGGTAAACGTGCAGTGGTTGCTTATTTAGTTGGTGTAATAGGCGTTGCTTTAATATTTGGCTTTTTAACCGATTATTTAGTGGCAGAATTTGGCTTTGTTGTTACACCATTATTAGGTGAAGAACATCAAGTGCTACCACATTGGCTAACCCTTCTCTGTGGTACTATTTTAGCGCTGTTAATGGTGCGTTTAGTTCTTAAAGGAGCGCTTAGTAAATACCGTAGTACTGGTAAGAGCATTGCATAATTGAATGTTATTAAATAGATTTTTAGCGGTTATAAAATATAAACAATGGACCAAATTAATGACTTAGTTCGCATTTTAGGTTGTCTGAGTTATAATCGCCCATAGAATATAAACGGTGCGCATGAGCGCACCGTTTTTTTAACTTTAAAGATGCAGTAATGAGTGAGCCAGTGGACAAGTACGCAGATATAAGACCTTACAATGATGATGAAGTAGCCGCTTCGGTTGCACGTTTGATTGATGATAATGCGTTTATTGATGTAGTTGCAAAATATAACTTACCGCGTTTTTTATCAGCTGTACCTTTGCTGTCTAGAGCATTGGTAAAGTATCAGTTACGTAAAAAGTGGGGCGCTATCAACAGTGTTGAGCAAGTTCAACAAATCGTTGCTAAGTATTTAGCACAGCTGGTAAAACGCACCACAACTGAGGTGACTTTTTCTGGTTTGGATCAACTTGATCCAAAGCAAGCGTATTTGTTTATCTCAAATCATCGCGATATCGTACTTGATCCTGCGTTAATTAATTGGGGCTTATTCAGCTATAAAATGAAGACGGTCCGTATCGCCATTGGCGATAATTTACTGCAAATTCCTTATATCACCGAACTGATGCGTTTAAATAAAAGCTTTATTGTTAAGCGCTCAGTTAAAGCGCCAAAAGAAATGCTCAGAGCACTATCGCAGTTGTCGGCTTATATTTATGATTCGCTTGCTGGCGGTGATTCAATTTGGATTGCACAAAAAGAAGGTCGTGCTAAAGATGGCTTTGATCAAACAGATCCTGCGCTACTTAAAATGTTGCAGCTTAATGGTCGTAAGCAAAAGAAAGAGTTTGCTGAATATGTACGCGAGCTAAAAATTGTACCAGTATCAATTTCATATCAATATGAACCTTGCGCAACAGCCAAAGCCAAAGAGCTTTATCATAAGCAACATCATGGTAAATATGTTAAGTCAGCGGGTGAAGATATTGCCAGTATTGTTGAAGGTTTTAGTACCGCCAAAGGGCATGTTCATTTAGCATTTGGGCAACCAATTGAAGAAGGGTGTGAATCACCAGAGCAGCTGGCAAAAACCATTGATCAGCAAATTATTGATTCGTTTTTTTTACATCCCGGGAACTACATTGCGGGCGGTTGTAAACAAGCGGTGATTGATAAAGCCGACGCTCAGGCATTTGAGATGCGTCTGGCGCGTGTGCCAGATGAGCTAAAACCACTGGTGTTAGCAATGTACGCTAAGCCATTTCATCGTAAAGTTGAGTTTAAAAGTAGCGAAAGCGGCCAATAACCAATGTAAAATATTTTTAAAAAACCGTAATTAAGTTACGGTTTTTTTTCGTTTAAAAAACGGGCTATACTAAAGTTGTGTATATTGACTGATGTTTGCTATGCAACAAATTGAAATTTTTGAAATTCCAAGTCCTTGCAAAGACATTTGCGAGGTAAATAACCGAGGCTATTGTAAAGGCTGCTACCGAAGTCGGGAGGAGCGCTTTGGTTGGAATTCATTTTCAAACGTAGAAAAAAAGCAAGTCATCAGTTTGTGTCAACAACGTTATAAGCGTTACTTGCAAAAACGCCAAGCACTTGGCGCTAAGCCAGCAGTACCTGAGCAGGGGGATTTTGGTTTTTAATCAAGATGATGTTTAGCCCTGAGTAAACGAATTGTGCCATTTTCATTGAGTTTATGCAGTTGCTCTTCAAGCTTAGGTATTAACGCGCTATGGCGTGAATGCAAAAAGTGAAAGCTTTTTATCGGTGCCAGTACTTCAGTTTGAAATTGCTTAATATTAAACTGAGGGTGTTTAGTCGATAATAAAAAGTCGAGTAAAATTACACCTTGTACTTTACCTTGAGTGAGTAAATTAAGTTGAGCAGTGACGCTTTTCACCTTAATAATGTCACCAATAAAAGGGTGTTCGTTAAGGTAACTCTGCGCTGCAGGATAACCAACTTGAATGGCGATATTGTCTAGCTGCTCAAATGTACATTGCTGGCAGTTTTTTAATAGCACAAGGTTAAACTCAAATAGCGCAAAGTTAACCGGATGCAAGTTTTGATATTGTTGACTGATACTGGCCACTCGCCCTAATTGGCCATCAAGCGTGCCATTGTTTGCTGCAGATAAAGCGCTTTGGTGATTAAAGTCAATAATATGTACATCATAGCCAAGTTCCTTATATGCAAGGGTCATCAGCTCAATAACATAGCGAGCCTGTGGGGTATCGGCTGGGCGATTAAACAGCATATGTTGTGTGTTTGCTATAGTGCTCAGTGGCGTTAGTAAATAACAGAGCACTATGAGAGAAAAAAAGCACTTAATCACAGCGTTTCCATATTAGGACTAAAAACGCCACCAATCTACGTTTAAAAGCTAAAAAGCGCAAGTTTAGCCGTGACTCTTTTAGGCAAATGTTTGTTATACTCTGGGCATTAATATGATTAGTAATAACTGGTAATTTATGTCGTTTAACTTATGCTTACTACCTCGTGAACAAAAATATCAAATTCAATTGGATTACGAGGCATCGTTTTGGGCTTATCAAATAAAGCGTGGTAAGAGTACTCGTGAGCAAATATACAATACAATTCATAGTCGCCCAGTGGCAGAGCAGATGTTTTTGAAGCAGCAATTTGAACAATATTTAGCGACGATGCAAAGTTAATGACGGCATTGCGTTTTGAATGCCTAGAGCCAATTAAAACCCCCTTAGTGAATAAGTTTTACAGCCAATATAAAGCCCGAGGTCGGGCAACCAGACAAGATCAAGTGTGGGTTGTTTATCATGACTTAGTTATTGTCGCGGCATGCAGAATTCAAAATCGCAGTGATTATTTGTTTTTGTCTACCTTGCTGGTTGCACCTGCTTGGCGTGGTCAAGGACTTGCCAAACAGCTACTAATACATACCTTATCTAACCAAAACTCACTCGTTTATACATTTGCTTATACGCATTTAGCTTATTTTTATCAATCAATTGGGTTTAACTTTGTGTTAACATTGCCGTCACCTTTGGATACACTCTTTACTGTCTATCAGCAACGAAATATCGTAGCTATGCAGTGCTAGTTAAAATAATTAGTTAAAACAACTACGTGGAAATTTAAATGGGTCAATGGTTTAAGGCTAGTATATTCTTTTTGTTAGCCGCCTCAGTTGTTGCTAGCCAAGTTGCTATGGCGCAGGTAAAACGTTTATCGCCAAGTGAAGGTTTATCACAAAGCTATGTCAGTACCATGTTGATAGATAAAAGCGGCTATCTTTGGTTAGCGACGGAAGGGGGCTTAAATCGTTACGATGGCTATCAGGTTGTACATATTGCAGGGCCTAATGGTGAACTAGATGAAGCAATTATTGACCTTATATATCAAGACCCTGATGGTTATATTTGGATTGCTTCGTTAGTTGCAGGGCTATTTCGCTATGATCCAAGTACCGATAGTTACCAACAATTTTTATCAAAACCTACCACTGAAGAGCAAGTTTTAAGTCAGTCCGTATTTAGTATGGTTGCCACCGATAATAAGTCATTATGGATTGGTCGCGGTTGGGATTTTGCTCGCCTTGATTTAGCGACGGGCCAAATTGAGACTATTTTTGAATTACCAGAGCGCACTCGTAATACCGTGATCCGCGATTTATTACATTACAAAGGTTATATCTTTATTGCCGCCAGTACTGGCGCATATGTCTATCATATAGCAACTGGGCAATACCGAAAATTAGAGCATTTAAGCACTGAGCCAGACCATGTATATCAAAATTATATAAAGTCGTTTGCAATAGGCGAAAATGAGCAACTGTTAGTGGGGGCCGTACGTGGTTTATATCAAGTTGATATTAGTGATTTACCGAGTATGTTTGAGCGCCCAGATGTGCCTTTTAAAAATAAAACCATATTGAATGATCTTAATATTTGGAAAATAATAAATGACCATGGGGTGCTTGATTTAGGCACCGATAAAGGTTTATTTAGTCTCGATTTGAATACCGGTGAGCTGACTAAAAATAATAGAGTAAAAGAAAGTAAATACTCACTAGCAGATCCAAGTTTTATCGATATTGTCAAAGATAGTAACGGCGCTATGTGGACAGCTACTAAAAGTGATGGGGCATTTTATTTACCTTATGATAATTATCATTTTGAAAATGTTAATGCCAGCATGCTCTCCGGTGATGGTTTATCGCACCCTTCTATTTGGGGCATAACCGAGTATGAAGATAAACTCTGGCTAGCAACTCATAATGGTTTAACTGCGGTTGATTTAAAAACTAATCAAGGACAAGTGTTTTTAAAAGATTATCAAGCTGATTTATTTACCACTGAATTTAATATCTACGCTATTTCTCCTTATAAAGATAAATTGTGGCTGCGTACTAATCGCGGGATTTTTAGTTTTGATCCGCATAGCTATGAAATTTTTCCAGCGACAACAGCCGACCCAAGCCAGCAACACCTGATCACAGGGTGGGTACATGGCTCGGTATTGATGCCAAATGGTGAATTATTTTATGTTCATTCTGATCATGGCATGTTTGTTTATAATATCGACAGCCAAAAGATCACTCCTTTAGGTGGTGAATTTGAAAAATTTGAACCGTTTTTAGCTTATGGTTTCTTACCGCCTTTATCTACCAAATCTGACTCCCCGTTATTTTATAATGCAGGGGTGCTTTATCAGGTTGATCCAAACTCATTTGCTTTAACAAAAATCTATACAGTGCCACAGCAACATGAAAATGTAGCCGTTAATGTAATGTCTTATATTGTTGATAATAATAATGTGCTGTGGATCACGTTATCGAATTTTGGCTTAATTGGTCTTGATGCATCGAATTACAAGCTGTTGTATACCATAGATTTAGATAAAAATAAGCTCGGCACCTTATTGTACGATATGGTGTTAGATGATGCTGGAATGATCTGGATGAGTAGTCATAAAGGAATATGGCGATTAAATCCAGAAAATAAACACTTTCAGCAATTTACAACTTCAGAAGGACTGGTCTCTACCGAGTTTAATAGTGGTGCATTTACGCGTTTAAAAACTGGCCAAATAGTCTATGGTACGTTAAAAGGGTTTAGTTATTTTTACCCAAATGATAATCACCCTAGGCATGGTTTAATTGATCACGTAAATATAACCAGCATTGATTTGATGTCTCGTGAATTATCTACGGATCTTAAGCAACCTATAAAAACAATCACCTTAGAGCACGACGATATCGGTCTCGAAGTGGCTTTTTCGGCAATGGCATTTAATTATCAGGAACGTATTATTTATGAGTATCAGCTCTCTGATGGGCAAAAATCGTATACCCGTAATAATAACCGAGTGCTATTTCCAAAACTTAATCCCGGCAAATACCAACTAAAAATTTGGGCTAAAGATCCGCTTACTGGCGACTACACACAACCGGCAGTGCTGGATATTGTGGTTAAATACCCGCTATGGCGCGCACCTCAGTTTATAGTGCTTTACGCACTGGTATTTTTTGGATTAGTAGCAGCTTGGATAATGCGTCGTAATCGAATCCAGCAATTATTATTAGCAGCTCACAGAGAAAGCCAAGAAAGTGAAGCGCGCTTAAAGTTAGCATTGGAGGGCAGTCGTTCAGGGGTGTGGGATTGGCAATCTGCAAGTCCAATAATTTATCAACCACGGCTTAAAAATGAGTTAGGTTATGATGTTGAATCGGTTAATTTAGATGATTATTTAGCAAAAATTCATCCTAAAGATAAACAAAATTTTCGCATTGAGTGGTTAGAATTTTTATCCACCGAAAAAGGCTATTTTAACTGCACCTATCGTTTACGCCATAAATTAGGCTATTGGCGCTGGTATAAAGACTTTGGCAAAGTGGTTGCCTGGCAAGGAAGTACACCCGAGAAAGTGGCTGGAACTTACACTAATATGACTCGTGAATTAGTGTTTGAAGAACATGCCCGTTTATTTGGCGCAGCATTTGAGCAAACCCGCGATTGGGTCTTTATTCTAGATAAAAGTTTACGTATTTTAGCTACCAACAAAGCACTGCAGAGCGCATTTAACTTTCCTGTTGATTATCGTTCTAGCTGCTCATTACACTTAGGATTAAGTCGTGCTGTAAGAGTTAACTATTTACGTGTAATGAAAGAGTTGCAAGCTGGCGAGCACTTTTCTGCAGAAGATACTGTTTGCTTGGCGAATGGCGAGCAGCGTCATGTGCTTATTAAAATTAGTGCGGTTGCTGATACGGAGCAACGCTTAGAAAGCTATGTGGTTATTCTGACTGATATTAATGCCCAAAAGTTAGCTGAGAATGAATTATTCTTATTAGCAAATTACGACAGTTTAACGGGGTTACCAAATCGTACTTTATTTAATGATCGAGTTGAACATGTACTTGAACAGGCTAAAGGCCAAAACCTAAAAGTTGCGTTACTCAATATTAATATCAAACGCTTTAAGTATTTTAATGACTCACTAGGGCATGAAGCTGCCGATGAGATAATAAAGGCGGTGGCACTGCGGATCAAATCGCGTGTACAGGCGAAAGACAGTGTAGCCCGCTTTAGTGGTGATGAGTTTATGCTGTTAGTCGAGGGTATTCAACAAATCGAAGAAGTTGTTTTACTGTGCGTTAAGTTGATGGCTAGCTTGAATGACAACATCATTATTAACAATCAAGCGATTAGTGTCAGTTTAAGTATTGGCGTGGCGATTTCGCCTGATGATGCACTCTGTGCGAAAAGTTTAATTAAAGCGGCTGATATTGCACTGTATCATTCGAAAAAGAGCTTGGAAGGTTGTTATCAATTTTACAAACAAGAAATGAATCAGCATGTACAACGCTCATTGCATTTAGAATCACAATTAACTCAAGCCTATCAAAATCATGCGTTTTGTAATCATTACCAAGTGATTGTTAATGCTAAAACTCATCAGGCCGAAGGGCTGGAAGTATTGCTGCGCTGGCCAGAAAATAACAGCTATGAAACACAAGAGTTTGCGCTTGCTGCTGAGAGTATTGGTTTGATCACAAAAATTATGTTGCAAACCCTAGCTAGAGCGTTGATTGAACTTAAACAATGGCAGTTACAAAAGCCTGACTTGTATGTGTCTATTAACCTGTCTGCACTGGATTTTGAGTATAAAAATTTAGTCGATGAAATTCGCAGTGCGCTAATTAATGCTGATGTATCAGCCAGCTCTGTGGTGTTTGAAATTACAGAATCAGTGCTGATGCATGATTCACCGCAAGCGTTAAATAGCATGTCAAAGTTGAAGCAACTAGGTTGTCGCTTATATATGGATGACTTTGGTACAGGTTATGCTTCACTCACTTATTTAAAGCGCTTTCCGATCGATGTACTGAAAATTGATCGCAGTTTTGTAACTGATATTGGTATAGATAGTGACGATGAAGCGATTATTCAGTCAACGCTTGCATTGGCGAAAAGCTTAGGTAAAGAATGCGTCGCAGAAGGCGTTGAAACTAAGCAGCAGCTTACCTTTTTGCGCAACTTAGGCTGTAATTTATTTCAGGGCTATTTATTCAGTAAACCAATCCCAGGTGATGATGTAAGCGCATTATTAAATAAAGACTGGCAGTCGTTGTTGAATGAAGACTAGTCTTGGCGTTCACCGCAGTGACGGCAATAAAGGTTTTTAGTGCGTGCACTAAGTTGAGACTTAATTGCTTTGTTTGCTTCTTGCTTACTTAAACCAAGTTTACAGCGCAAATTCTCTAGATGCTCCAGTTGCGCATCATCTAGTTTACCATCTAGCTCGCCATCATGCAGACATTCATGCACCGCATCACTAAACATGATCCTACGCTTACGTAGCTGTTCAGAGAAACTCGAAGCTAATAAGCCGGTGGGTATTGCTACCATTCCCATACTCAGTAACGTGATCACGCCGCCAAAAAAACGCCCTAGCGGTGTTACTGGCACAACGTCACCATAACCTACAGTGGTCAGCGTTGCCATTGCCCACCACATTGCCGCAGGAATGGAGCCAAATTTATCCGGTTGTATATCGTGTTCAATTAAGTAAATTCCGCAGGAAGCTAAAATTAGCACCACTGCCATTATAAAGAATGCGGCCAAAAGCGAACTGCTTTCATCACGAAATGATTGTAAAAGTAGCTGCATTGCTCGTGAGTAGCGAGTGAGCTTAAAAACACGTAGGAGTCTGAGCACTCTTAAAAAACGTAAATCAAAGGTGATAAACATCATTAAGATCGTGGGCAGGATTGCCACTAGATCAATTAAGGCTAAAGGGGACAGTAAATATTTTAAACGACGTTGAAAATTACCACAGTTTAGACTTTTGTACTCGGCACGTTCTACGCATGACCAAAGGCGAAGCAAATACTCGATAGCAAATATAATTACTGAGCCTAACTCTAACATTAAAAATTCATGCTTATATTGATGAGCTAAACTCGCAATTGATTCAAGCACAATCGCAACGACATTAATCATTATCAGCGATATTAGAAATATATCGATATAATGACCCGTCTTACGGTACTCCCCATTACCTTCAAAAAATAGCGCTGTGCGTTTACGTAAATTATTCAAGCTATTATCCGTGTGTGTTATTGGGAGTTAAAGCAAGTACCATATTAATGCTGCCTTCTTCAAAGTCGCGGCTGATCTTAAAGCCTAGTTTTCGGGCTAATTCAATCATTCCGGTATTTTCCGGCAGGGTGATACCCTCAATGAATTGTACGCCTTGGCTTTGACAATACTCAATAGCGGCGCGCATTAATAAGCCACCTAAGCCAAGGCCTTGGCAGTTTGAGCGCACTACTATAGCAAATTCGGCATGCACTTTATCAGGGTCCATTAACACCCGAGAGACGCCAAGCGTGGCGTTGTCTTGAGTGATAATAAACGCCATTTCACGATCGTAGTCAATTTGTGTCATTTTAGCGAGTTGATCGTGGTTAAACTGCGGCAGCTCGCCAAAAAAGCGTTTGTAGCGATCTTCTTTGCTGAGAGATAGATCAAACTCTTGGTGCGCTTGCTCATCTTCTGGCTTTATTGGTCTGAGTGTCGCAAGGGTATTATTTTTCAGCGTCACTTGTTTAACCAGCTCAATTGGGTAAGGGCGAATAGATAAGCGTTTACGATGTGATTGTACTTGGTAGTGACTCAGGGTCATGGTGGCATCAAGCACCAAAAACTGGCCATTACTGGCTAAAATAGGATTTAACTCAAGCGAAGTTATATCGGGTTGATCAATAACTAACTGAGAAATACGGGTCAGTAGTGCACAGAGGCGATACTTATCAACTTTCTCAGGCAAAATACGCTCTTTAAGCACGCCTTTGTCATGCGCCGCAGCAATTAAATACTTTGCTAAGTTCATATTCAAAGGTGGTAAAGCAACCGCTGCTTGAGCAAACTCTAGACCCGTGCCGGCTTCTCCTAGAAGTATTACAGGACCAAAATTCGGTTCTGTTTTTATCGCAATACGTAGTTCATTGGCGCCAGCTCTGGGTGCCATTTTTTGCAGTGAAAAGCCTTCAATAATCGCATCAGGGTAGGTGTTTTTTATTCTCAATAGCATGGCAAAGGCGGTTTGTTCAACCTCTTGTGCATCGTTTAAGTTAAGTACCACGCCACCGACTTCTGATTTAGATGGAATGCTAGGGCTGATCAGTTTCAGTGCAACCGGGAAGCCTAGCTCTATGGCTTGTTCTTTTGCTTCTGTTGGTGTGTATGCGACCTCGGTTTGAATACATTCAACGCCATAGTGAGCGAGTATTTGGCTGGCTTGATGGGTGGATAGATAGCTTTGCTGCTCTGCTAAAAATTCATTCACGAGCGCTTTTGCTGCGTGTTTATTGATTTTAGCGTCATCTGTGTTTGACTCTGGAGTTTGGGTTAAATGTTTTTGATTACGGCGATAACTTACTAAGTGCATAAAGGCGCGTACTGCGCCCTCAGGGGTGCGATAAGTAGGAATGCCGTAGTTGCTACATACGCGACGGGCGGCATAGGCGGCATCTTCGCCCATAAAATTTGTGATCACATAAGGACGCGCCATTTTCGGTAGTTTATTCAACGTTTCAGCGATAATTAATGCATAGTCTTCACTTGGCGCAAGGGCCGATGGCGTGTGAATGATCAGTAGATTTTTTACTTCCTTAGCATGCAATAAAATTTCCAGTGCTTGTTGGTAGCGTGCCGGAACTGAGTCACCAAAAATGTCCACCGGATTAGAGGTCATATCCGACTGTGGGATCACTTTATTGAGCGCCGCACGGGTTTCTTCACTCAATTGTGTCAGCTTACCAGAACTTTGTAATAAGCTATCAACGGCCATTACGCCGGGGCCGCCGCCATTAGTTAAAATGGTGAGTTGTTCCACCTTTAATAATTTAGGATGCATGGCCAGTGTTTGTGTAGCAGCAAACAGTTCAGTTAAATCATTTACCCGTAACATACCTGCGCGTTGGAAGAGGGCGTCATACACCGCATCTGAACTTTGCTTGCCGCCAGTGTGAATTTCGGCAGCAAGTGCTCCAGCCGCTGTTTTACCGGTTTTAATGGCGATCACCGGTTTACTAAACGCAGCGGCACGAGCAGCTGAAATAAAGCTGCGGATATTCTCAATGTTATCGATGTACAGCAAAATAGCCTTCGTTTTTGCATCGCGACCTAAAAAGTCGAGTAGTTCAGCAAAGTCGATATCTAAACAATCTCCCACAGAGACAAAGTATGAAAAGCCAATTTCTTTATGTTTTGCCCAATCTAAAATAGTGGAGCACACAGCAGCTGACTGTGAAATAAACGCTAATTTACCAGGGCTTGCGATAGTGTGAGAAAAACTCGCATTGAGGCCAATATGAGGGATCAACAAACCCAAACAATTAGGGCCAAGTAACGATACTTTGGCTTGTTTAGCGGCTTCTTGCAGTGCTGTTTTTTGTTCATGATTGAGTCCGGCTGCGATCACAATCGCATTTTTACAGCCAAACTCTCCAAGCTCTGCAATGATATTAAGTAGGGTGTGTTTGTTCGTACAAATAACCGCAAGGTCCGGTATTTTCGGTAGCGCCGCAATTGACGGGTAGGCCAACACGCCATGTACGGCGCTATTAGTCGGGCTTACTGGCATGATAGGGCCGTTAAATCCGCCTTGTAATAAGTTGCGCATTACTACAAATCCTGCTCGGGAAACGTTATTCGATGCACCAATCACGGCAACCGAAGTCGGGTTGAAAAACTGACTAATGCGTTTTACACTCATGGTCTTTCCTTGCGGGTTATTTGTTTTCTAGCGAGGTGATGCATATAATCTTTTTGCTAACGACGCTCGCATCTTGAGGTGGTTTGAGTATATGCTCAATGTAACCTGTTTAGGTTGATTTTTCGAGCATCATAACCACATATAATTGATTATTATCAAAGGATCATTAAATGAATAAACCAAATGGATATTATCAGTTGCTTGGCGCAGCTGTATTGAGTGTCGCTATACTTGGCTGCGGATGGATTTTAAAATCAGCAGCGCTTGATGTAAAAAATATGGAACGCACGGTTGAGGTTAAAGGATTAGCAGAGCGTGAAGTAACTGCTGATACAGTGATCTGGCCGGTACAATTTAGTGATGCAGATAATGACCTCGAAAAGTTAGTTGAACGGGTTGAGCAGAAAAATGCCGCAGTGATCGCTTTTTTAAAACTGCATGGCTTTGATGAACAAGAGATCAGCCAAGGTAGGCAATCAATTGTTGATAAACAAGCGCGCGAATACGGCGCTGATAATCAACAGTTTCGCTATATTGCCCGCGCAAATATTACCGTGTATTCGCAGCAGCCTGATAAAGTGCAAAACGCCTTAACTAAGGTGGGCCAGCTAGCCAAACAAGGTATTGCGATTGTGCAAGATAACTATGAAACCCGCATTGAATATTTGTTCTCTGGGCTAAACGATATAAAACCAGCAATGGTGCAAGAAGCCACCGAAAAAGCTCGCGAAGTGGCATTAAAATTTGCCAAGGACTCACAGTCAAAACTAGGTAAAATTCGCACCGCAAGACAAGGGCAGTTTAGTATAATCGACCGCGATTCAAACACTCCGCAGATCAAAAAAGTGCGAGTTGTAACCAGCGTTGAATATTATTTATCTGATTAATATTATTTATGTTGTACAAGGTAGCGCTCAACTTGTTCTGTTTTACAGCGTAAGTAAGCGCCACTGAGCAGTATTTTATAGTCACTGAGTGGCTTGTCTGGGCTTGTTTGAGATAACGTGAGTAAGGCTTTTAAGAATGCGGCAGTGTTTATATTGCCCTGATTTTGTTTAAACTCAACTTCCATTAATGCCAGCAAGGCCGAAAATTCATGCTTTGGTAAGCTGTGTTGGGCTGGATTGTTTGCAATGTAACTTGCAACTGGGGTCAGCCCGATATCATTAACTTGCGCTAAAGCTTGCAACAAGTTTTCGTTACTTTCAAATAGCATCAGTGAACGTACATAATTAAACGGTAATTTAGCCTCACTACACTCGCTAAATAAGCGGTGCAATACATTTTGCTGCTGTTGGTTTTGTTGTGTAAAACCATGATTGAACTTTAGACCAGGGGTAAAAAAACTTAATTGGTCGGTATTATTTAGCTGACTGATGATGGCTGTTGGTAGCGAGTGTTGAGTTAATATGCGTGTGGCGATATTTTGCAGATAAGTATATTTTACACTCATGCGTTGCGCACTGCTATATAAGTGCTGTAACTGCATGGCTTGTTGTATTGCAGATAAACTGGCAAAGCTATCAACAATGGCTTGCAACTGATGCTGCTGCATCTGTTGGTTTAGTTGACTGATACATGTATCCATTGTTAATCCTATACGTTACGTGTATATCAAGTGCTTTATCCTAGCGTAAAGCACTTGTTGGTCAAGTGTTTATCTATCTTTCAGGCAATAAAAAAGGCCGTAGATACGGCCTTTGTATATGTTATAAAGTAAGGATGCTTAAGCTGCTAGTTTGCTTGCAACCCACTCATCAACAAAGTTCTCTAGTACGTTTAGTGGCACTGCGCCATTTTTAAGTACCACATCATGGAATTCACGGATATCAAACTTATCACCTAGTTTAACCTTGGCAGCTTCACGAAGTTCTAGAATCTTCAGCATACCTACTTTGTAAGCCGTTGCTTGCGAAGGCATTACAATGTGGCGTTCAACCATTTTAACGCCGTCAGACGTCGCGTTTGGCGTGTTATTTACGTAGTAATCAATACCCTGTTGGCGAGTCCACTTCATTTCGTGGATACCAGTATCAACCACTAAGCGACATGCTCGCCATAGTTCCATCGATAGACGGCCAAAGTCAGAATAAGGGTCTGCATACATGCCCATTTCTTTTGGTAATAACTCTGAGTACAAGCCCCAACCTTCGATATAGGCTGTGTAGCCACCGAATTTACGGAACTTAGGCACGCCTTCAAGCTCTTGCGAAATTGCAATTTGCATGTGGTGACCTGGAATACCCTCGTGATAAGCCAGCGCTTCCATTTGATACGTTGGCATTGCTTCCATGTCGTAAAGGTTAGCGTAGTAAACACCCGGGCGTGAACCATCTGGTGCAGGCTGTTGGTAGAATGCTTTACCAGCCGCTTTTTCACGGAAGGCTTCAACACGCTTAACAATCATGTCGGCTTTAGGCTTAACAATGAATAGCTCATCCAAGCGTGATTTCATGGTGTTAATAAGTGCCGTGGCTTCGTCAAGGTATTGCTGCTTACCTGCTTCAGTATTAGGTAAGTAAAATTGCTTATCGGTTTTCATAAACTGCATAAAGGCTTTTAAATCGCCTTTAAAGCCAACTTTTTCTTTGATTTGGCGCATTTCGTCATGAATACGAGATACTTCAGCTAAACCGATGGTGTGGATTTCTTTAGCCGTTAAATCAGTGGTAGTCGTGCGCGCTAATGCGTTGTTGTAAAACGCTTCGCCATCAGGAAATTTCCAAGCACCATCACGATCATCAGCACGTTTTTCAAGCTGTGCTAAATAATTAATCAACTTAGAGTAAGAAGGTTTTACAGCCGCTTTAAGGGCTTTCTCAGCATCGCTGATTAACGCGTCTTTATCAGCTTGAGCAATTTCAAGCTTCGCAACTTTACGTTTAAAGTCGGCAAGTAAGGTGGAATCATCACCTTGTTCAAATGGCGCACCGTGAATGATATTTTTGCTTGAATCAATCACATGTGGGAATACAAATTTAGGAGCGATAATGCCTTTATCAGCACGTACTTCTAAATCAGTGATCAGTTGATCAATAACCGTGGTTACGCCATTCAAACGCGAGATGTAGGCTTTGGCATCGGCAACATCAGAAATCTGGTGTTGGTTGATTAAAAAGGCCGGGATCATCGAGTGAGTACCAAACATTTGGTTCACTGGGTAGTTATGATAGCGCCATTTAAAATCAGCAATGCTGTTTTCAAGGTCTTGCTTTTTAAGGTCATAACTAACTTTTGTGGTGTCATCTAGGAGTTCGCGGTTAATAGCGTTTAATGCCACTAAATCATCTTTTGTTTGTTGATGATCTTTCAGTACGCGCGCTTCGCTACCGTCATCCCATTTGTCGTAGTCTTGTTTGATACCCATGTATGTTTGATAAACAGGGCTGCTCATCACATCACGGTTAAAAGTATCTTCGAAAAACGCATTCGCTTTGTCTATTTCGCTTTGTACCGGTTGTGCTTGTACAGTTGGCGTGCTTTGTTGCTCTGGTGTTTGCTGGCAACCACCTAGCAGTGCAATACTCACTGCGGCGGCGATAAAGGTTAGTTTACGCATGTTTTCCCTTTTGTTGTTAGAAACCATTGAAGGTTATTAATTATTATTAGTGTGTATTTGTTAGTAAAGTTTGGGTCGTTATTACACAAACAATTCTAGCAGGTCATTTAAAAAACGATGACCTTTTTGGCTTACCTGCCAGTGACTATCCGTTTGCTTAAGCAAACCCTTGGCAATGGCTTGTTGCAGCGCATCTGCTTGGCTTTGCAGCGGTAACTGAGTTAAGGCTGTAAAGTCACTAATTGGGCAGGCTTCAAATAACCGTAAGCGATTCATAAAGAATTCAAACGGTAAGTCGTGCTGTTCAACTGGCCACTGTTTAAATAAATACGGCTTAGCTAAATCCATATAACCGCGAGGATGTTTTACTTTCTCAGTGCGGGTAATGATGCCTGTTTTAGCATCGGTTACCTTACCATGGGCACCACAACCAATGCCTAAATAATCGCCAAAGCGCCAATAATTCAAGTTATGTTGGCATTGAAAACCCGGTTTTGCATAGCCGGAAATTTCATATTGCTGATAACCTGCCTCAGTAAGTAAGGCTTGGCCTTGCTCTTGAATATCCCATAAGGTGTCATCGGCCGGTAACGTTGGCGGTTTAGAGGCAAATTGGGTATTGGCCTCAATCGTTAACTGATACCACGAAATATGTGGCGGATTAAGGGCGATGACTTTTTTCAAGTCGCTCAGCGCATCAGCAACAGATTGCCCCGGTAAGCCGTGCATTAAATCAAGATTAAAGCTATTTAAACCTGCTTCATGAGCTTGCTCTGCGGCATATATGGCTTCATCGGCACCGTGAATACGCCCCAACGCTTTGAGTTTGTCGTCTTGCATGCTTTGCACGCCAATCGAAATACGATTAATGCCAGCTGCCACATAGTCTTTAAAACGTCCTGTTTCAACCGTACCGGGGTTAGCTTCTAAGGTGATCTCGCTGTTTTCACTTAGGCCAATTAATGAATCCACCGCCGTTAATAAATTAACGTAGGCCTCACCGGTTAATAAGCTAGGCGTGCCACCACCGATAAAGATTGAATGAATTTTACGTCCTTGCACTAAGTGCAGATCGGTTTTTAAATCATCAATTAAATGCTGCACATATTCCTTTTCAGGGATCTCACCTTTTTGACCGTGACTATTAAAATCACAATACGGGCATTTTTGCACACACCAAGGGACGTGCACATATAAACTTAATGGTGGTAAATTCACAGGCCGCCTTTGAGCTTAAGCTCAGACAATAAACGTTGTAATGCCTGACCACGATGGCTTACTGCATTTTTTTGCTGCTTAGTTAATTGCGCACTGGTGCATTCAAGTTCTGGCACATAAAAAATAGGGTCGTAACCAAAACCACCTTGGCCATCTTGGCTTTGCGTAATTTGTCCTTCCCAGCTCGCACTGCAAATCAGTGGAGTAGGGTCATCAGCATGACGTATTAATACCAGCACACACCAAAAGCGCGCACTGCGGTTAGGGTTGTTAGCAAGTTCGCTTAATAATTTATCAATATTATCTTGATCGCTAGCGCCTTCTCCGGCATAGCGAGCTGAGTAAACGCCAGGGGCGCCGTTAAGGCCATCAACCTCTAACCCTGAGTCGTCAGCAATAGCTGGTAGCCCCGTTATTTTTGCAGCATGGCGAGCTTTGATAATAGCGTTTTCAACAAAGGTGGTGCCTGTTTCTGCTACTTCTGGCACATTAAAATCGCTTTGTGGCACAACGTTTATTTCAAGCGGGTTTAGCATCTGCGCTAATTCGTTGACTTTACCCGGATTGCCAGTGGCTAACACTAAAGTTTTTTTCATGAATTAATCTACGTAAAATTTTTGCTGGAACTGCAGCTTTTGAAATTGATTACCTTGTTGTATTTCAATTTCAAAGCGCAGAATTTCTTCGTTAGTAAAATCAACTTGCGCGAGGTAATAAATTGCATCGCCTTCGATGACTTCTTTGAAGTCCAAGGTTTGCTTATTACCAAGTAGGTTTTTAGCAGTGCCTTTAAGAATGGCCGTTTGCGCTGTGGCATCGGTATCTTTTTTAAGGATTGAAATATTGACAATGCCCTTATAACCACTACGTTCTAGGCCATAGGTTTTGGCTATTTGTGGTTGAATAAAGGTTGACGGAAATGCAATGTAATGTACTTGCCATGGGCCGAGTTCTTTGTATTGTGCGCCTTGCATTTGTTCACTGTGGGCACTAAAGGTAATACCTGCTAATGCAAAGAATAAAATACTTGCGAGCTTTTTCATAAATGACTCTTAAAAAAAGAGGCCTAGTAGGCCTCTGTGTTAATGATAAGGTTAGCCGACTAAATCAATAAACAAAAACTGGGCAAATTGCAGCGCGATAATTAACACTAAAATTGATAGATCTAAGCCGCCCAGTGGCGGTAACACTTTACGAATAGGTCTTAACATTGGTTCAGTTAGCTGCTGAAATACCGCTTCTACTGGATTGTTGCCTTGGCTTACCCAGCTTAATAACGCGCGAATAATTAATACCCAAAACAGTAAGTTTAAGCCTTCTTTAATCACCGTTACTAGCGCATTTAAAAGTACAAATCCAACTTCCCATGTCGCGCCTACTAAAAATATCAGCGCAGTAATTTTTGCAGCAGCGACAATGAACGCCAGTAATAACGAAGCTAAGTCTAGGCCACCTAACCCTGGAATAATTTTACGCAGTGGATTAACAGCAAATGAAGTAGCTTTGACCACAAACTGACTCAACGGATTGTAAAAATCAGCCTTGGCGGCTTGTAGCCAAAAGCGCATTAATACGACCATTAAAAATAGATCGAATAGTGTGCTTATTAAAAATTGCATGGCGTTCATAACGTACCTTAATTAAAAACCTTAAACATAAATAGGGCTAAAAGCAGCAAAGTGCTTTTAAAGTTCTTGTTCCATTTGTTCCGCGCGAGCAATACAGGCATCCATTGCATCGGCGACAGTGTTAGTCAGACCGTGTGCTTTTAAATGTTCAACAGCTGCATGCGTGGTGCCACCTTTTGATGTCACATTAGCACGCAATTGTGAAATACTAATATCAGGTTGTGATACCGCCATTTCAGCTGCACCTAATGCTGTTTGCTGTACTAAGCGACGCGCGTCTTCATCGCTAAAGCCAAGTGCTTTGGCTTTTTCTTCTATGGCTTCCATAAATAAGAAAAAGTAAGCCGGTGATGACCCCGTAACAGCAATAACATCGTTAATTTGTGACTCTTGCTCAACCCATACCGCAATACCTGTACATTCAAATACTTGTTGCACAAAAGTATGTTCTTGCTCGGTTTCGCCGGCACCAAATAAACCTGATACACCGCGCCCTAATAAAGACGGGGTATTTGGCATACAACGTACCATCTTAACGTCTTGTCCGAGCATTTCACGTAACCGCTTAACCGTTAAGCCTGCGGCGACAGAAATAAATAGCTTATCGCTAAAGTCGATACCCGAATCTTGAAATGATTGACATAAATCACCCATCATTTGCGGCTTTACAGACAACACAATAACATCGGCATCGCGCAGTGCTTCGTTGTTATCTGCGGTGGTTTTAACCCCGAAATCCGCTGCTACCTTAGCGAGTTTTTCTTGGTTACGATTTGTTGCAATAATACTCGATGCAGCAAATCCTTTTTTTACCATGCCGCCAATAATGGCGTAGCTCATATTACCTGTGCCTATGAATGCAATTGTTTTATCTGACATATCTTAGTTATCACCTTAGCTTCGTTGGCCAAAAATATCCGTGCCGATGCGTACCATGGTTGAGCCTGCTGCAATCGCAGCTTCGACATCACCACTCATCCCCATCGACAGGGTGTCTATTTGAGGATATTGGGCTTTAAGTCTATCAAAGCAAGCACGTAATTGCTCAAAATATTGTATTTGTTGCTGTGGATCGTCAGTTTTTGCTGGGATTGCCATGACACCACGCAATTCTAAATGCGGGCAATGGTGAATAAATTCAGCGAGGCTTGCAAGTTTATCGGGGTGGCAGCCTGATTTTGAGTCCTCTAAGCTGATATTTACTTGGATCAGTACTTTTAAAGGGGCTTTATCTGCGGGCCTTTGATCGTTTAAACGTTGCGCTATTTTTTCACGTTCAATACTTTGCACCCAATCAAAGTGGCTGGCAACAAGGGCGGTTTTATTTGATTGAATAGGGCCAATGAAATGCCAAACAATATCGCTATAATTTGCTAATTGGGTTATTTTATCAACAGCTTCTTGAACGTATGATTCACCAAATTCTCGGTGACCTTGTTGATAAGCCGCTAGAATGAAATCAGCAGGTTTGGTTTTTGATACTGCCAACAAGCAGACATCGTGTTCATTACGATGATGTTTTTTTGCCGCTAGGGCAATTCTAGCATAGGCGGACTTAAGTCGTTCTGCTATTGTAACCATATAATTATCAGTTAGTTGTGGAGTCATAAATGGATATTACCGAATTATTGGCCTTTAGTGTGCAGCACAAAGCATCAGATTTACACTTATCATCAGGGGTTGCGCCAATGATCCGTGTTGATGGTGATGTGCGACGTATTAATATACCAGCGCTGGAAAACAAAGATGTTAACAGCCTAGTTTACGATATTATGAACGATAATCAACGCAAGGACTATGAACAAAACCTTGAAGTGGATTTTTCGTTTGAAGTGCCGAACTTAGCACGTTTTCGTGTTAATGCCTTCAACTCAAATCGAGGCCCCGCAGCTGTATTTCGTACCATTCCCAGTGAAGTGCTGACGCTTGATGATTTAGGTGCGCCAGATATATTTAAAACAATCTCAGATACGCCGCGTGGTTTAGTGTTGGTAACAGGACCCACAGGCTCTGGTAAGTCGACCACCTTGGCTGCGATGGTGGATCATATAAATCAACACAAGCATCATCATATTTTAACCATCGAAGATCCCATCGAGTTTGTGCACGACAATAAACTATCGTTAATTAATCAACGTGAAGTGCATCGCGATACGCATAGTTTTTCTAATGCACTGCGCAGTGCTTTACGTGAAGATCCAGACGTGATTTTGGTTGGTGAGCTACGTGATTTAGAAACTATTCGCCTTGCCATGACTGCTGCTGAAACCGGCCATTTAGTATTTGGTACATTGCATACTACGTCAGCCCCGAAAACCATTGACCGTATTATCGATGTGTTTCCTGGTGAAGAAAAAAGTATGATCCGCTCAATGCTTTCAGAGTCATTACGCGCAGTTATTTCACAAACCCTGTTGAAAAAAATTGGTGGCGGGCGAGTCGCAGCACATGAAATCATGATTGCAGTGCCTGCGATCCGTAACCTTATCCGCGAAGATAAAATTGCGCAAATGTATTCGTCGATTCAAACTGGCGCATCGCATGGTATGCAAACCATGGATCAGTGTTTAATCAATTTAGTGAATCACGGTGTTGTTACCAATGCTGAAGCGCGTGCTAAAGCACAAGATAAAAATAATTTCGGCGGCTAGGCCCGAGTAAGGAGCAGTAATGACACATTCTCTTGATTACTTTTTACATTTGATGATTGAAAAGCAAGGTTCGGATTTATTCGTATCGAGCCAATTGCCAGTCAGCGCAAAGATTAATGGCGAACTAATTGCACTTGGCGACGAAAAAATATCAGACGAAGAGTCGCTGCAATTAGTTGAATCAGCGATGAGTGAAAAACAAAAAGCAGAGTTTCATAGTACTAAAGAGTGCAACTTTGCCATAGCTACCGATGAAGGGCGCTTTAGGATCTCGGCATTTTGGCAACGAGATTGCGCGGGTATGGTTATTCGCCGTATTGTTACGCAAATTCCTGATGTTGCTGAGCTTGGTCTACCGTCGACATTGACTGATGTGATCATGGCTAAACGTGGTTTAGTGCTGTTTGTCGGTGGTACTGGCACCGGTAAATCAACGTCGTTGGCTGCATTATTAGGTTACCGTAATCGTAATCAACGTGGGCATATCTTGACCATTGAAGACCCGATTGAGTTTGTCCATGAACATCGCAAAAGTATTATTACTCAGCGTGAAGTTGGCTTAGATACGGAAAGTTTTGAGGCGGCGTTAAAAAGCTCATTACGCCAAGCCCCCGATGTCATTTTAATTGGTGAAATACGCTCGCAAGAGACCATGGAATACGCACTTAGTTTTGCTGAAACCGGTCATTTATGTGTTGCTACATTACATGCCAATAACGCTAACCAAGCAATTGACCGTATTATGCATTTAGTGCCTAAAGAAAAGCACGATAAGCTAAAATATGATCTATCCTTAAACTTACGAGCTATCATAGCACAACAACTAGTGCCTACAGCCGATGGCAATGGTCGAGTAGCTGCTATCGAAATTTTATTGAATACCCCGATTATCGGCGAGCTTATCAAAAAAGGCGACATTGGCGGCATTAAAGAAGCCATGGCTAAAGCGAAAGATATGGGTATGCAAACCTTTGATCAAGCGTTATTTGAGCTCTATAAACAGCAACGTATCAACTATGCAGATGCTTTGCATCACGCTGACTCACCTAACGATTTACGTTTGATGATTAAGCTTCGAAATAATGAACAGCAAGGGGCTGGTTTTTTACAAGGCGCAACCATTGATGGGTTGGACCCTAAAAATCAGTAGGGTAAATAATTAACTCATTGATATTGCATTACCTAAAAGGTGAGTATTAGTCAGTAATATTCACCTTGTAGCATAATAAAAAGTAAATGCGTGTAGGATTTTAGTTAAACGGATTGTTAACTCGTTAGTTAGCCGTAAGCTTGTTCAAAGAAGCTTTCCAAAATAATAACAGCCGACATATTATCCACATTCCCTTTACCTAAGCTACGGTAACCACCTTGCTCAAATAATCGTGCTTTAGCATCTGCTGTGGTTAAACGTTCGTCTTGAGTCTCTACAGGCAGTCCATAGTGATTATGTAAGCGGTTGGCAAACTTTTTAGCTTTAAAGGTGACTTCTTGATTTGTGCCATCCATATTAAGCGGTAATCCAACCACCAGTAAATCAGGTTGCCACTCATCGACATGCTTTTTAATAAAATCCCAATTTGGAATACCATCTTTGGCTTTGATAGCGCTTAGGCTCGATGCGGTTCCTGTTAGTTCTTGGCCGATAGCAACACCAATGCTGGTGGTGCCAAAATCAAAGCCCATCACGGTGCGTTCACCTTTGGGCTTTAGTTGTTTTTTAGTCATGCTATCTCTGTGCTTTAAAATTGTGGTTGACCACGCTTATGCGTGGCCAGCTTCCGAACTTAATTGGCTAATATCAAAACCGAGCGTCGCGACTGCTTTTTCCCAGCGTTGCTCTATCGGTGTGTTAAAAATAATCTCAGGATCGGCTTTTATAATTAGCCATGAATTTTCGAGTAGCTCTTGTTCGAGCTGGCCTTGCTCCCAACCCGCATAGCCCAGTGTAATAATAAACTGTTCTGGTGCTTGGGCTGTGGTTAAACTTGCTAACACATCTTTGGATGTGGTTATCATGATTTCGCTGCTAAGTTCTTGGCTTGCGCTATAACCTGCTTTTGGAGAATGCAGTACAAAACCACGATCGGTTTTTACAGGTCCTCCAGCAAATACTGCAACACTTGCTGCGTGGGTGGATTTGTCGTTATCAATCTCTATTTTGTCGAGCAAGTCGCCGACAGTAATATTGATCGGCTGGTTGATCACCAGCCCCATAGCCCCGTCTTCATTGTGCTCACAAATATACGCGACAGCACGTTTAAAAAAAGGGTCTTGCATTGATGGCATTGCGATTAAAAAATGATTTTCTAATGATTGCATAACGATACCCCTTTATTGTTAGTAAATTTAAGTATGGCTCAGTTTTCTTTCTATGGCATCAAATAAGCGCCCAGTAATTGAAATATCATAGGCAGCTTCGATTTCTTTTACGCAGGTAGGCGCTGTAACATTAATTTCTGTTAGCTTATCACCAATGATATCAAGACCTACAAAAATAAGCCCTTTCGCTTTTAATGTTGGTGCAACGGCTTCGGCAATTCTACGATCTGAATCACTGATTGGGCGTGCTTCACCACGACCGCCAACAGCTAAATTACCACGTGTTTCACCATTTTGTGGAATGCGGGCTAGGCAATATGGGATCACTTCGCCATCGACCACCAATACGCGTTTATCACCTTGTTTGATCTCTGGGATATAGTTTTGTGCCATGGCAAAACGGCTACCGTGTTCGGTGAGTGTTTCGCAAATAACCCCAATGTTGGCATCATTTTCAGTCACACGGAAAATAGAGGCGCCACCCATACCATCTAAAGGTTTTAGAATGATGTCTTTATGTTCAGCCAAAAATGCGCGGATCTGGTGCTTACAACGGGTTACTAAAGTGTCAGGTGTATGCTCACTAAACCATGCGGTGAATAACTTTTCGTTCGCATCACGCAGGCTTTGTGGCTTATTAATAATAAGCGTGCCTTCAAGTTCGGCGCGTTCTAAAATATAGGTTGCGTAAATGTACTCAGTATCAAACGGTGGATCTTTACGCATTAAAATAACATCTAAATCAGCAAGTGCGATACTGGCTTTTTCTTCCAGCTCATACCAATGGTTTGTATCGTCGAACACGGTTGCTTTTGCGGCTGTGGCATACGCTTTGCCTTTACGCAATGAAAGATCATTCATTTCCATGTAGTAAATTTCATAGCCACGGCTTTGGGCTTGCATCATCATTGCAAAACCGGTGTCTTTTTTGATATTGAATCCGCTGATCGGATCTGAAATTATACCTAACTTAATTGCCATGTTCGTTGCCTTACTGAATCTGTTGCTATTGATATGAGGGTGGTTTTGCTAATTTCAATTAGCTAAATCGCCAAATTGTAGCTGTAGTGCACTTAAGACTGTCAAAGCGGCAGTTTCAGTGCGCAGCACGCGTGGGCCGATACGGATATCAACAAAATTTTGTTGTTTGGTCTGGGCAATTTCATCATCAGTGAAGCCACCTTCAGGACCAACTAAAAATCGCACGCCAGCGCTAGGTACTTTGATTGTTTTAATACTGTGATCTGCACGAGGATGTAGGGTAAGCTTAATTTCATCACTGCTTTGTGCAAGCCATTGGCTGATGTCTATCGGTGGATGAATCGTGGTGATCCGGTTACGACCAGATTGCTCTGCTGCAGCAATCGCTATTTTTTGCCATTGCTGGTGTTTTTTTGCAAGTCGCTCGGCGCTTAATTTAACGCCACAACGTTGACTGAAAATAGGGGTGATTTCAGTGATCCCTAATTCAACAGACTTTTGAATGGTAAAGTCCATTTTGTCACCACGAGAAATCCCTTGGCCTAGGTGAATGCTCAGCGGTGATTCAACATCTTTTTCATTAAATTCAAGCGGCATTGCAACGACTGATTTTTTTCCTACTTCAATGAGTTCGCAAAGATATTCGCCACCTTGGCCATTAAACAACGAAATATGCTCACCGACTTTCATCCGTAATACGCGACCTATGTGGCCTGCTGCATCATCTTCTAACTGAAGTGCAGTGGCAATTACAATAGGACTTGCTTGATAAATATGAGGAACTCTCATGATGACCTTCAACAAAAATAGCTAATATCGTTATGGTATGTAAGTCATCTCTTTGGTGCAAATACTTATTGTGAGTCAGTGATAATTAGTTAAGTTTTATTTTAACTAATTATTAAGCTTTTCACATAATGCGTCTAAATTTTGCGGTGTTTCGGCTATTTCGGTTTGACATGATAAGTGATTATTTTGTGCTAAGTCTGTGACTGGTTCAAACAGGTATCCATCATCAATCTCTTTAATTAAAAACCGTACAGAATGTAATGAATTGAATATAAATCGTTGTTTATCATCAGCTAATAAATAATCCGTTTGATTGTATAGTACACCGGCAATATCATGGTGTTCATGTAAATAACTCGCCAGTTCTGACACGCTAATTTCATTACTAAAGTCGCAGTAGCAATAATCTTTGATCAACTGGTCAAACATTAATTTAACCAAGTGACGGGTATTTGCACCAGCAACAACAAGGGTACTTGGACTGGTGCCGTGTGGCTGAGCAAAATAATGTTCAGTGAATTGCCGGCTGAATTCACTGTCGTTATCGATCAGTAGATAGTTATTTACTTCAAACGGCATAAGGCCCCACGTATTACGTCATTTTCAATATTAAATTGAAAACATACTTATTAGTAAATAGCCTATAGCGCTGAAAACAGCAAATTCAATGCAAGCTATTCCAATATTATCCTGATGATCAATTTCAAGCTCAGTATCAATGTTTGGCAAAGAGATGAACTTGATTATAGTCGTTAATAGATACAGTAATAACCACATAGTGCCGCAATGTAAAGCTAATGTGAATAAATTCTCAACCATTTTACCACTGTGAAAAGTGGCACTGGCAAGACCCGCATAGATAGCTAATGCAAGGCCAATGGATTTACCGGCATAACGAATGCCAATAGAGGTGTTTTCTAAATTAAAGTTACTTTGTAATGACGCCCCTTGATTGGCGCGAGCAAAGCGATATTCACGGAATTTACTGTCTAAGGCAAAAATAGTTTGCAGTAAAAAGAAGCTGACAAAAGCAATTAGTAAGCTGCTAAACCCTTGGGTATGAGACCAGCTGTATAGCCCTAATGTAATAATACAGTTAGCGATCAACATGCCTGAATCTACCAACGCGGCACAGACATTTTGTTTTAGTATGGCGGCTTCTTCATTAAAGCGGTGCAAAATCCACTTGCGGTGGATCAAGTGGCCTACTTTAATAAAAGTAAACAACAGTACTATCAGTATAATCATCTTAAGCGGGTTTGATTGGGCTGCACTGATACTAATTTCATCAAATAAAAATGCTACAGTCGCGATCACTACACTGATTTCTGACGCAAAACTAATTCCTAGAGCAAAATTGTCATGTTGAGCAAGTTCTTCTTTTAATGCTTGTTTAGCCTTGAGTTGACTTACTACCCGCAAACAAATAACAGCTAAACAAATAACCATAAAACAGATAGCAATCGCGAGTAAACTAGTGTTAGATAAAGATAAATATGACATTGAGAACCTAGGGTGGTTATTATTATGTTAACTATTCTAGTACGGTTACGACTGATATAAAAGAGAGTATTTGATGACACCAGGCGAACAACTCCCAACAGCACTGCATGGCTTAGGCAGCGAACGTTTTTTTCAGCTATATCCAGAGCTTCCTGCTAATGAATTAATTATTAATTTGTTAGGTTTGAGTGACTTTGCCTGGCGTTGCCTGCAATCTCAGCCGCAGTTAATTGAGATGTTGCTCAGTGATACTCAAATGAGTTTGCGAGATAGTCCTAACCCATTTCAAGACTTAAATCTTACCGAGGTTGATGAAGCGCAGTGCCATAAAATTTTACGCCGTTACCGGGAACGCTATTGGCTAAAAGTAGCGTGTTTAGATTTATGTTACAGCAATGATATAGCCGATAGTATTGGCTATATCTCGGCTTTAGCCGATCAGCTAATTGATAGTGCCAATAACTGGGCATTTGCCCAGGTTGCTCAGATTAATGGGCAACCATTCGATGAGCAACAACTGCCACTGGCGATGTTGGTATTAGGAATGGGTAAGTTAGGTGGCCAAGAACTTAACTATTCGTCAGATATCGATTTAATTTTTTCTTATCCGCGTAGTGTAAAAACTCAAGGTGGGCGGCGCTCTTTAGAAGCGCAAGTGTTTTACACTAAAGTGGCACAAAAGCTGATTGCCGCACTTAATCAAACAACGGTTGATGGACAAGTATTTAGGGTCGATATGCGGCTGCGACCTTTTGGTGAAAGTGGCCCCTTGGTGATGAGTTTTAATGCCATGGAAGATTACTACCAAGATCAAGGCCGTGAATGGGAACGCTACGCCATGCTCAAAGGGCGTTTAATTGGCCCGCAAACGCGCTACAGTGATGAATTCTATCAGTTATTAAAACCGTTTGTGTATCGTCGTTATATTGACTTTTCAGTGATCGAATCGTTGCGTAAAATGAAACAAATGATAGCTCAAGAAGTACGTCGTAAACGCTTGACTAACAATATAAAACTAGGTGCAGGAGGGATCCGTGAAGTGGAGTTTGTGGTGCAAGCACTGCAAATGGTAAGGGGCGGGCGAGAAGCTAATTTGCAAACACAATCCTTGCAAAAAGCACTGGCGGAGCTAGAAAACATTCAAGTTATTGGCGCAGATGAAGCAAAATTATTACGCCACAATTATTTGTTTTTAAGGCGAGTTGAGCAATATTTACAGATTTTTGCAGATCAACAAACGCAAACATTGCCAGATGATGGCCTGAACCAACAACGGCTAAATTACCTGTTAGAGCAGAGTGACTTCAGCGCATCTTTAGCGCAAATAAATGACATTATGGCTGGCATACACAGTGAATTTGAACAAGTTATTGGTTATGAAAGTGAGCCAGTCGATCCTTGCGAAAGTGCTTTTATAAGTGCTTGGGAACACACCGATATTAGTGTTTTAACCGACCCAAATGATGCATGGCAAATACCATTAGAAGATTTTAAAGCCCGCTTAACGAAAACTAAAATTGGTCATCGTGGCCGTGATATTCTCGATAAACTCATGCCATTAATGCTAAAGCAACTATCAGACAGTCAAGCAAGTGGTGACGTATTTAGTATGATCTGCCAAGTATTAAGCAAGGTTATTTCACGAACAGCCTATTTAGAGTTGCTGTTTGAAAACCAAGGCGCGTTAAAACAGCTTGTTTCGTTGTGTTGTCATAGTAAATGGATTGGTGAGCATATTTCGCGTTACCCGATTTTACTTGATGAGCTTATCGATCCTGCGGTGCTGTATAAGCCTACACCACTGACTGCATATAAAGACGAAATACGACAGTATTTTTTACGTATTGATAGCGCAGACTTAGAACAGCAAATGGAAGCACTGCGTCAGTTTAAACAAACCCATCAACTACGTATTGCTGCCGCTGATGCAACCGGTGTGTTAGATGTAATGAAAGTAAGCGATCATTTAACAGCATTAGCCGAAGCGATAGTTGAGCAAGCGGTGAACCTTGCTTGGCAGCAAATGGCGCAGCGTTTTGGTATTCCGCCTAATACTGATGAAGAGCACAAGGGCTTTGCCGTAATAGCTTATGGTAAAACCGGTGGTTTTGAAGTGGGTTATGATTCTGATCTCGATTTAGTCTTTGTACATAATAGTGATGGCTCAGAGCAAACTAATGGCACTAAAGCGATTGATTCACGGCAGTTTTATTTAAAATTAGCACAGCGACTAATGCATTTATTTAATACTCGAACGGCGTCGGGTATTTTATATGAACTAGATACGCGGTTACGCCCAGAAGGTGCCTCAGGGTTAATGGCAATCAATCTTGAGAGCTTTAACCACTATCAGCAAACGCAAGCTTGGACATGGGAACATCAAGCGCTAGTGCGTTCTCGGATGATTTTTGGGCAACCCGAATTACAGCAGCGCTTTGCGCAAATTCGCTTAGGCATTTTGTGCCAGCAGCGCGACCCGCAAAAGCTTAAAGACGATGTGATCACCATGCGTGAAAAAATGCGCACACATTTAGCGAAAGGCAACGATATTGAGTTTGATTTAAAACAAGATACTGGCGGCATTGCTGATATTGAGTTTCTGACTCAATATTTAGTGCTTGATAACGCTTATAGCTTGGAGCAACTAACTACTTACTCAGACAACGTAAGGATTTTAACCGATGCAGCAAGGCTTGGTTGTATTAGTGATGAGATCAAGCAAGGGCTTATTACAGCCTATATTGATTATCGCTCGCGTTATCATGTGTTGAGTCTAGATCAGCAGGGACGTTGTGTAACAAAAGCTGAATTTGCGAAAGACATCGCATTTGTTACACAAGCATGGCAGCAGATATTTGAGTTAAGCGCTTAACTTCTTAGGCGCTTACAGTTTTCGCGCACATATTCAGAGGGCAGCTCGGTGATCACGGCTGCTCGCTGTTTAAAACAAAAGAAGGTATAAACTTCGTTTTCAAAGTCATCATTTATCGCCCGGCCAACTTGATAAAGCGTTGAATTAAAATTGCTATCCACTCGAAAGTGTTCTTTGATCACATAGTCTTTACTTAAATACCAATACAGAACGATATCTTCATCGCGTGCGTAATCAGTTAATACTTTTTTTAAAGTCGAGCCATTTTCAAAGCGTCTCGGCATTAACTCACCAGTCCAATTTGGTGAGGATGGTTCAACAACTTTAGCGCGCTCGGTCAGCGCCGCATCTATATTTATATCCGGATTAGCTAATTTAAGTACGTATTTATCGCGTTCATTGCTTTTATTTACCTGGTTGCGTAACGATGAATAAAAACGTGATAAACCTTGCGCAGCCGCATTTTTAGTATCTTTCATGTCCATGACTGGGCCATGACCTAATAAAAAATAAATCGCTGCGGCAATTAAAATAGCAGCTAGTGATAAATGCTTAACCCAAAACCACATGGCTCATACTCTTGTATTTATATTTACTAATAAAAGCATATTACAGCGGCGTTGTCACTTGTAATAAGAGGGGGCGTTCTCATCCGGCCTAGTTTTAAAGCGTCGATGAACCCACATATATTGTTCTGGTGCGGCATTAATAGCTTCTTCAATGCGTTGATTTACACGAGTCACATCGGCGAGGTTATCGCCAGATGGAAAGTCTTCAAGCATAGGGCGTACTTCTAAATGATATTTTCCCTGTTCGTCACGTCGACTTATAAGACTGACGGTTTCACAGTGCTTACTGGCTGCAAATAGCAAAGTCCCAGTGGTAGTTGCGGTATCTTGAACTGCAAAAAAAGGTGCAAATTCACAGCGTTGGCGGCCATAATCTTGATCGGGTAAGTAATAACATAATTTTTTATTTTTTAAGGCTTTGAGTAGGCCTTTAACATCGCGTTTGCCAACCACAAATTCATTTGAGCGTAAACGACCATTGGTAATAAAATATTCCATTAGCGGATTATTATGGGGGCGGTAAAAACCAATACCTTGATAGTGTAATCCCATGACACGGCTTGCCATTTCAAGATGCAGTATGTGTGGGACTATCATTAGAATCCCTTTACCAGATTGTTGTATTTGCTCAAAGTATTCAAGCCCTTTAACCGAGCCGCAAACTTTTTTTACACGCCAATCAGGCCACCACCATGACATGGCTGTTTCAATCATACCTATACCGGTATTTTCTAAGTTAGAAAGTACTAATGCTTGTTGTTCGGCTGCGGGCATATCTGGAAAGCAGCGTTTAATATTGACTTCAGCAATATGGCGACGACTTTTCATAAAACGATGGACTAAGCGACCTAGCAGTCGGCCCAATGCAAGTTGTAATTTCTGCGGTAGCCAAGAAATTATATACAAAATAAATACGCCAAACCAAGTAAACCAATAACGAGGGCCCAAGAAAGACCATTTAAATGGGGAGTTGTTGACCACAGAAGTATCTCATATGCAAAAGAAGCTAGTTTAACTGGATGAATAAAAAAATACAAAAAAGCCAGCAAGTTGCTGGCTTTTAAATGAGTAATGTTAAGCTTATCTTTATTGGATTTCTTTTAAACCTTGGTTGATGGCTTGTAAATCATTACTTGTTAACGTGCCCGCTGCTTGTTTTAAGCGTAGCGTTGATACAACGTAGCGATAGCGTACATCAGCGAGGTTACGTTTGGCGTTAAATAAGTTTTGTGTACTGACCAGTACGTCAACAATAGTACGAGTACCCACTTCAAAACCAGCTTCAGTGGCTTTTAATGCACTTTCAGCAGAAACTACTGCTTGTTCAAGGGCTTTAAAGGTCGCAATATCTGATACTACTTGATTATAAGAGGTGATCACCGAGCGGGTTACGCCACGTAGACTAGCTTCAAGATCTTCACTTGCAGCAACATAAAAAGCACGTGCCTGCTCAGTCGCTGCAGTAGTAGCACCGCCTGAATATATTGGCACACTAAAGTTAATGCCAATATTTGTACTATCACCACGTGGACGGGCAGTGTTGCTATTGCTATCAGTTAGTGTATCACCGTAGCTGGCATCTAAAGTCAGCTTAGGGTAATGACCCGCTTGTGCTAAATCAATTTGATCTTTAGCGATATCAACCGTTACTTTAGAGACCTGCAGAGTTAAATTATTTTGTTCTGCAAGCTTAATATAATCGGGTGATTTTTTTGCTGGTTGAACTGTAGAGAAAGTCTCAGTGTTTAACATATCCAGCTTAGCGTGATATTTACCGGTGATTTCGCGAAGCTGCTCACGGGCAGTTTCAACGCCGTTTCTGGCAACGATTTCGCGGGCAACCGAGTTATCGAATTGTGCTTGCGCTTCATGCACATCGGTAATTGCCGTTAAGCCTACTGCATAACGCTGTTTGGTTTGCTCAAGTTGACGTTCAATAGCGCGTTTTTCAGATTGTACAAATTCTAAGTTATCAATCGAACTTAATACGTTGAAATAGCCATCAGCAACACGAACAATGAGATCTTGCTTGGCAAAGTCATATTGAGCAGCTGCTTGCAACGCTTGTTTGTCTGCAATACCGAGTGAATTCCATGCACCTAAATCAAACAGTGTCTGGCTTAGTTTAAGACCACGGCTGAATGTATCTGAATCGCTATCGACCTTGGTGTAACCTGCCGCATCAGTACCATTAAATGATGTGCTATCGGTTTTATCATACCCCATAGAAAAACCGATTTGTGGCAATAATGCGCTCATTGCACGGTCACTGTTATAAGCTTGTGCGTTTGCTTGGGCTTTTGCTTTTAAAACAGTAGGATCGTTAGCTGTGGCGATTTCATAAACTTGTAATAAGTCTTCAGCATTTGACGCTGTGGCAGTTAATGCGCAAGATATACCAATCAGCGCAGCAAGAATGTTTTTTTTCATTATTCGTTCAGTCCTTAGACAATTTACGTTCTAAAAGCATGGTAACCTGTTTTACTTAAGAACAAAAAAAAATTTGCGTAAAACAGCGTAAACAAGTGTAACAGAATATATACCCAAACCACCTCAATATGTCAGTTTCAGTTGGAATTAAAAGCGATTTAGGCAAGGCATTGATTGTAAGTTATAGTGGTTCTATTATTAAAATCAATAACGCAGTATAAATCGCTTTTAAACCAACCCCCTGGGCGTTTCACAGGAACTTACTCTCATCGTTGTTACTTCTTAAAAGGGACTGCCATTGTTGCAAAGTAACGCCTTGATATTAAGCCCCTGTGAAACGCTGGATTCTGCATCTTGAGGTGGTTTGGGTATAATCCCCGGACATGATAGTAAGTATCTAGGTTTAAATTCAAGTAATAGCATGTGTAATAGGAAACTTCATGGCTGATGAAAAGCTCACAAAATTTACCAAACAAGACGTTAAAATTGCTCCTATAGAAGTACTTTATAGCGGCTTTTTTAATATTAACTTATATCAGTTTGAACATGCATTATTTGCGGGGGGTCAATCAGAGACTATCCGTCGTGAGATACTCGAACGCGGTGACGCGGTTGCAGTTTTACCGTATGATCCCATAGCAGACAGTATTTTATTGATAGAACAAATACGTATTGGCGCGATAAGAACTAAACAGTCACCTTGGTTATTAGAATGTATAGCAGGCATGACCGATGGCAGTACTAATTATGAAGATGTCGCTAGGCGCGAAGCATTTGAAGAAGCGGGCTTAGTACTGAGCGAATTGGAGTTTATGCTATCGTACCTGTCAAGCCCAGGAGGGACTACTGAGCGGTTACATCTTTATCTTGCAAAAACGGATTTAAGCCAGCTGCAAAGTGACGTGTATGGACTTGCAACTGAAGGTGAAGATATTAAAACGCATATTCTCAGTTTTGATGATGCAATGGCGCGTTTAGCAACCGGTGAGATAGATAATGCTGCCTCGGTAATTTCATTGCAGTGGTTAGCGCTTAATCGCGAACGTATAATTAATCAGCGCAGCTAAAATAGTAATAGACTACCCTTAACCTCTAACTTTATGGCGGTAATGTGACAGCACTTGCAGTGAAACAACGATATATTCAGAGTCTTCCTAAATACTTGACGTTATGTGAGCATAACTACTTACGTGCTTTAAAATTGCTGCCCAATGAGCGCAAAGAAGGCAATACACGTCAAGTACAATTGGGTAATAACCAGTTTGTAATTAAGGTGGATGGCTGTGCTAAATACACGATGGATATTTCAATAACCCAATTAACCGGTATGTTAAAAGGGTTTAATCCGCTGTTTTTAACTGTGCGTTTATATCACGATGCAAAAGTTGCTGAAATAATTCACCATGATTACCATCAAAGGATCAAACCTTCATATGGTTACCCTAATCCGCAAATGCATCAAAAAGATGAAAAATATCAACTTAATGCGTTTTTGTATGATTGGTTAGTGGCGTGTGTTGAAAGTGGTCGAGCGGTACTTAACTGGGATATAAATGATGGCCTGGTTTGATGAGTCGGCGCAGTTCAATAATACTCAGCTGCGCTTAGCGCATATTACCGATTGTCACTTATTTGCAGACCCACAAGGGGAGTATTTTGCGGTCAATACCGCTGAGCACTTTTCTCGCGCGCTTGCTGATATGGCACACCAGTCATTAGACGCTGTGATCTTTGGTGGCGATTTAACCCAAGATCACAGTTTTGCATCATATTTGTTGTTTGCTCAGCTGATTGCCGACTCAGCGCTTACTTGCCCTGTTTTTTGGCTGCCTGGTAATCATGATGATATCAGTGCGATGCAGCGTATTTCTGGTGGTCAAATCAATAGTGCAAAACGGTTAATTGCCGATGGCTTTGAAGTGTTGTTAATTAGCTCTAAAGGGCCAACACCAGCAGGTTGGGTAAGCGAAGCCGATTTAAATGAACTCGCTGATTTATTAGCGACTTCACAGTCGCCGAGCGTGGCTTTTTGCCACCATAATCCATTACCTATTAATGGTTACCTAGACAAGCATATGCTCGAAAATGGCCCGCAACTACTTAATGTATTGCATAATAGCGCGCTAGTAAGGCAGTTATTTCATGGTCATGTTCACAATGACTATCAATTTAAATTCAGAAGTATTGAGATTTTTGCCACGCCAGCAAGCTCAGTGCAGTTTACTAAACACACCGATGACTGGCAGCAACACAATGCGGGGCCTGGTTATCGATTGTTGACAATATCAAAGCCAACAAACAGTGCAAATCTATTAATTAACTCGGAACTGATGTGGCCCAACGAGTAATTTATATTCATGGTTTTAATAGCAGCGAACATTCATTTAAAGCTGTCCGCTTTGGTGAGTATATGGCACACTATGACGTTGATTATTGTGTGCCACGGCTAAGCCATGAACCGTTTCATGCGATAATTCAAATTGAACAATTATTAACGCCAAATACTGTATTACTTGGCAGTTCTTTAGGTGGTTTTTACGCCACTTATTTATCGCAAAAATATCAGTTACCAGCAGTGGTTATAAACCCTGCGGTTAAGCCTTATTTATTGTTGAGTTCTTTGTTAGGGCCGAACTATAATCCCTATCAGGATAGCCATTACGAGCTCAACAATAGTCATATTAACGCGTTAAAATCACTGTCGATACCCAGCTTAGAGCGCCCATCATTACTGTATTTATTACAGCAAACGGGTGATGAAGTACTGGATTATCAGCAGGCCGTTAAATATTATTCACAATGCAAGCAACAGATAGAATTTGGTGGTGATCATAGCTTTGTTGGCTTTGAAGACTCCATTGCTAGTATTGTAGATTTTCTTAAAATCACGTAAACATAGCTAAGCGCATAAAAGATAAAAACTATGAGTCAGCAAAATTATAACGCCGAAGCCATTGAAGTATTAAATGGGTTAGAACCTGTTAAACGCCGTCCTGGTATGTACACCGACACCACCCGTCCTAATCACTTAGGACAAGAGGTTATTGATAACAGTGTCGATGAAGCCATGGCCGGACATGCCACTAGAATTGATGTCATTTTGCATGAAGATAATTCGCTAGAAGTTAGCGATGATGGCCGTGGTATGCCTATCGATATTCACCCAGAAGAAGGTATTCCTGGGGTCGAATTGATTTTTACCAAGCTGCATGCTGGTGGCAAGTTCTCTAATAAAAACTACCAATTTTCAGGTGGTTTGCACGGGGTAGGGATCTCCGTGGTTAATGCATTATCAACGCGCGTTGAAGTGGTTGTGCGCCGCGATGCACAACAATACATGATGGCGTTTGAAAGCGGTGATAAAGTTGAAGATCTTCATGTTATAGGCACCGTAGGTAAACGTAATACAGGTACAACTGTACGTTTTTGGCCTGATGTAAGCTACTTTGACTCAGCTAATTTCTCGTTGACTAAATTACATCATTTATTAAAAGCTAAAGCCGTACTTTGCCCTGGCTTACGTATTAAGTTTGTTAATAAACAAACCAAAGAAACCCAAGAGTGGTATTACGAAACAGGCCTTAAAGACTACTTAAACGAAGCTGTTAAAGGTTACGAAGTACTGCCAAAAGACCCATTTACCGGTGAGTTTTCAAGTTCAACGGAAGGTGCTGATTGGGCGGTTGTTTGGTTACCTGAAGGCGGTGAATCGATAGCTGAAAGTTACGTTAACTTAATACCAACTGCGCAAGGCGGTACTCACGTAAATGGTTTGCGACAAGGTTTACTTGAGGCTATGCGTGAGTTTTGTGAATTTAGAAACTTACTGCCGCGTGGCGTTAAGCTCACCCCCGATGACATTTGGGAACGGTGTAGCTACGTTTTATCAGTGAAAATGCAAGATCCACAATTTGCCGGTCAAACCAAAGAGAAATTATCTTCTCGTTCGTGCTCGGCATTTGTATCTGGGGTGGTAAAAGATGCATTCAGTTTATGGTTAAATGAGCACACCGATACTGCTGAGTTACTGTCAGAGTTATGTATTTCTAATGCACAGAAACGTCTTCGCGCAGCCAAAAAAGTGGTGCGTAAGCGTGTTACCGCAGGTCCCGCATTACCGGGCAAATTAACCGACTGTAGCGCTGCAGATAACGACCGTACAGAGCTATTTTTAGTAGAAGGTGACTCAGCTGGTGGCTCAGCTAAACAAGCACGTGATCGTGAGTTTCAGGCAATAATGCCACTACGTGGTAAAATTTTGAATACGTGGGAAATTGAGTCTGGGCAAATTTTAGCGTCACAAGAGGTGCATGATATTTCTGTGGCGCTGGGTATCGACCCTGACTCAACTGATATCTCTTCGTTGCGCTATAATAAAATTTGTATCTTAGCGGATGCTGACTCCGATGGACTGCATATTGCGACTTTGTTGTGTGCACTATTTGTTCGTCATTTCCCAACGTTGGTGAAAACGGGTCACGTATATGTAGCTATGCCACCGTTGTTTAGAATCGACATTGGTAAAGATGTTTATTATGCCCTTGATGAAGATGAAAAATCCGGCATCCTAGCGCGTATTGAAGCAGAGAAAAAACGCGGTAAAGTAAACGTTCAGCGTTTCAAAGGCTTGGGTGAAATGAACCCACTGCAACTACGCGAAACGACCATGGATCCTAATACTCGCCGCTTAGTCCAGCTAACCTTAGAGGATGAAGTGGAAACCATGGAAATGATGGATATGTTGCTGGCGAAAAAGCGCTCATCAGATCGTCGTCAATGGTTAGAAGACCACGGTAATCGTGCTCAAGTGTGATTTTTCAAGGGTGTAATGCCATGCAAGTACAGCAAGGGAGTTGTTTTAAACATTTAAACAGTTTAGTTTTATTAACGATTCTTGTTACTTGTTTGTACTTGTACTGCGCACCTTTAAAAGCACAGCAAAAAACCGCTTTTGATGAGCAATGGTTAACAACACAACTGCATACCGCCCACGAAAAAAGCATTCAGGATCCAGGCCAAGCCATTGAGTTTTTAGCGCTATTATTAGTAGAGCATACGAGTCGCTTAACAGTGTTACAACGCACAAGGTTACAACTCAATTTAGCTGAAAATTACTTGTTAAATGGTGAAATAACTAAATCCATTGAATTGGAACAGCAAATAGCGAAGCAGCTAAACTCACTAAGTAGTGATGCGCTGATAAGCTACTACTTAGTAAAATCGGATATTTACAATTTTACTGGGCAAACTGAAAAATCATTAGCAGTTTTAATGACAGCTAAAGAGCTAGTTGAACAACTTGATAATGATAAGCTAAAAAGTGATGTATATGGCGCTTTAGCTAATTTTTATGTGTATAACCATGATGATATTCGGGCATTAGATTACTTCTATAAAAGTTATGTAATTATTAAGCGTAGTGGAAGTTTACTTGATTTAGCCTACATAGAATCAACAATGGCAAAATCGTACGAATATTTGTTTGATTACAACAAAGCAATTGAAGTGCAAACTAAGGCATTAGATTATTTTTTAAAACATGACTTAGCGTTTGACAGTTTAGTGTCGTATTTTCATTTAGCTAAAGTTTATTTAAAGATGGGGCGCAGCCAAGAGGCGATTGCAAGTAGTCAGAAATTACTGACGTTGAGCAAAAAGTTAGCCAATGAAAAATTAGTGTACTACGGTTATATTATCTTAGCGGAAGCATATTTATTAGAACAAGATATGGCTCAAGCTAGCCATTATTTGTCATTGAGTAATCAATATTTTGACAGGCTTGAAGATGTAGTTACCATTGCTAACCACTTCTATACTCAAGCAGGTATTGAGTTAGCACTGAATTTGCCTGAGCAAGCCACGATAACCTTAACTAAAGCGCAGCAGTTGTCGAAGCAAATTCCGATAGAAAACAGTATCACATCACTATTGAAGTTAACCCGCTTGCTTACTCAGCTTGCGGTGCAGCAACAAGATTATCAGCAGGCGTACTTACATCAGCAAGATCTTATCGCTTTAAATGCTCAACATTATAATAAAGTGCGCGAGTTATCCCGTTCTCGCTATCAAGTTCAGTTTGATACTAAACAAGTAGAAATTGAACGACAGCTGCTTGAAAAAGATAAAGAACTTAGCGAATTTGCATTACAAGAAATTAAGCAACAGCAAGCATTACAAAAAACCATTATGCTAAGCGTACTATTATTATTTTTATTGCTGTTAATCTTTTCATGGCGACAATATCGTTTAATGCGCAAATTTAGTGTGCTAGCCAATACGGACGTTTTAACTGGTGTGGCTAATCGACGTAAAATAATAGAGTTTGCTCAGTTACAGTGGCAACAGTTAAAAAAAGATGATCACAATTTTTGTTTGATTGCTTTTGATTTAGACCACTTTAAAAACATTAATGATGATTTTGGCCACCCGGCAGGGGATTTAGTGTTACAAGCGATCACGAATACATCTCTGCGAGCGATCAGAGAGAATGATATTCTAGGGCGCATTGGTGGCGAAGAGTTTTTAGTGGTACTCAACAATACCACTTTAGCTGAAGCCACTGAAATTGCTTATCGAATTAAAACTGAGATTGAAAAAGAACGTATAATCAGTGATGGAAATGAGATCAAAGTCACTGCAAGTTTTGGTGTGGCGCAAAAGCAAGCGCAACTAGGCTCATTTAAAGATTTATTTAAAAAAGCAGACAAAGCGTTATATGCCGCAAAAGATCATGGCCGTAATAGGGTAGAAATCGATGAATAAATTACTAGTTTCTGTATTAACATTAGGCTTGCTAAGTACTCCCTTAGCAGCAAAAGAAATCCTTAAAGAACTCAGTGTTCCTGATGGCTTTACTGTAAACATATTTGCCAGTGATGTGGAAAATGCACGGCAATTAGCAGTATCTAAAAAAGGTATTGTGTATGTTGGCTCGCGAAACGCGGGAAATGTGTATGCACTGATTGATCACAATAGTGATGGGGTTGCTGATAAACAAATTTTGGTGGCCAGTGGTTTAACTATGCCTTCAGGTTTAGCGATCAAAGATGGCGACTTATATGTTGCTGAAGTACAACGTATTATTCGCTTCAAAAATATTGATACACAATTGAAAGCACCTAAATATGAAGTGGTTTACGACGCATTACCGACAGAGCGTCATCACGGTTGGAAGTTTTTACGCTTCTCACCAACCGGCGAGCTGATCATTCCTGTGGGTGTACCTTGTAATATTTGCGCTGAAGATGAGCGCTATGGGCGAATATTTTCATTGGATGTAAACACCAAACAAATGACCACGTTAGCACAAGGTGTGCGTAACTCTGTTGGCTTTGACTTTCATCCTAGCACCCAAGCTATGTGGTTTAGTGATAATGGCAGAGACATGATGGGTGATGATCTTCCACCGGATGAACTAAACCGCTTAACAACCGAAGGTGAACATTTTGGTTTTCCCTATGTGCATGCAGGTGCCATCTTAGATCCTGAATTTGGTAAAGGTAAAAATATTGCCGATTACAGTGCCCCAGCTTTAGCCTTGGGTGCGCATGTAGCCCCATTAGGGATTCATTTTTATCAAGGTAAACAATTTCCTGCTAATTATAAGCAACAATTATTTGTTGCTGAACACGGCTCTTGGAACCGTAGTAAAAAATCTGGATATAAAGTGGCAGTTGCCACTATTGAGCAAGGACGTGTGATAAAATACACGCCGTTTATTACGGGCTTTATGAAAAACGAAGAAACATTGGGTCGTCCGGTTGCTTTTGCAGAACTTGCCGATGGCAGCTTATTGATCTCCGATGATTATGCCAATGTGATCTACCGTGTAAGCTATAAAAAAAATTAGGTAGGCTTTGATGAGTGATACAGATACCTTGCTATTGCAAGGAATTGAGCAACAAACAATGGGGCGTTTTACCGAAGACGCCTATTTGAATTATTCCATGTATGTGATCATGGATAGGGCATTGCCACATATTGGCGATGGTCTAAAACCAGTACAACGTCGTATTATTTACGCCATGAGCGAACTGGGTTTATCGGCAACGGCTAAATATAAAAAGTCAGCCCGTACCGTTGGTGATGTACTCGGTAAGTACCATCCTCATGGTGATAGCGCTTGTTATGAAGCCATGGTGTTAATGGCACAACCGTTTTCTTATCGTTACCCATTAGTTGATGGGCAAGGAAACTGGGGTGCTGCAGATGATCCAAAGTCATTTGCGGCAATGCGTTATACCGAAGCGCGTTTATCTAAGTTCTCAGAAGTACTGTTAAAAGAACTTGGCCAAGGGACTGTCGATTGGACGCCAAACTTTGATGGCACAATGGACGAGCCACAAGTATTACCATCACGCTTACCACATATTTTACTCAATGGTATTACGGGTATTGCAGTAGGTATGGCAACTGACATTCCGCCACATAACGTACGCGAAGTAGCCAGTGCCTGTTGTTTGCTATTGGATAACCCTAAAGCTGAACTAGATCAATTGCTTGAGCATGTACAAGCTCCCGATTACCCAACTGAAGCTGAAATAATTACTTCAAAAGCGGATATTCGTAAAATTTATCAAACCGGCCGTGGTTCGATAAAAATGCGCGCTATTTATACAGAGGAGCACGGCGATATTGTCATTACTGCACTGCCACATCAATGTTCTGGTGGTAAAGTACTTGAGCAAATCGCAGCGCAAATGAATGCCAAAAAGCTGCCTATGGTGGCTGATTTACGTGACGAATCAGATCATGAAAATCCAACCCGGATTGTCATCATTCCGCGTTCTAATCGTATTAAAGTGGAGCCGTTAATGGCTCATTTATTTGCCACTACAGACTTGGAAAAAAATTACCGCGTTAATATCAATATGCTTGGCCTTGATGGCCGTCCGCAGGTAAAAGATTTACGAACCATTTTAACTGAGTGGCTGGTGTTCCGCCGTGAAACAGTGCGCCGTCGCCTGCAATACCGTTTAGATAAAGTATTGGCTCGTTTACATATTTTAGAAGGTTTATTGGCAGCCTTCTTAAATATTGACGAAGTGATCGAAATTATTCGTGCCGAAGACAAGCCAAAGCCGGTATTAATGGAACGCTTTGGTATTACAGACATCCAAGCCGAAGCAATCCTTGAATTAAAACTACGTCATTTAGCGAAACTTGAAGAGTTTAAAATTCGTGGGGAGCAAGATGAGCTTGCCAAAGAGCGCGATAAATTACAGCTGACTTTAGGCTCTGAACGTCGTATGTCGACGTTACTAAAAAAAGAGATTCAAGAAGCAGCAGAGCTGTATGGTGACGATCGCCGTTCACCGATTGTCGAACGTCTTGAAGCGAAAGCATTAAGCGAAAAAGATTTAATCCCATCAGAATCAGTAACCGTTGTGTTGTCTGAAAAAGGTTGGGCGCGTGTTGGTAAAGGCCATGATTTAGATGTTGAAGGGCTCAGTTATCGAGCTGGCGATGCATATAAAGCCTCTGCCCGTGGTAAGAGTAATCAACCTGCGGTGTTCTTAGATTCTGCTGGGCGTGCATTTGCCACTGATGCGCATGGGTTACCGTCGGCACGAAGCCAAGGTGAACCAATGACAGGGCGGTTTAACCTCACTGCAGGTGCTAATTTTGAGCATGTAGTGATGGGCGAAGACAAACAAGTACTGTTAATGGCATCAGATGCAGGTTATGGTTTTATTACTGATTTTGTAGATCTAGTAAGTAAAAACAAAAACGGTAAAGCCTTGGTTAGTGTGCCTAAAGGTGGGCAATTATTAGCGCCAATTAGGGTTAATGATGTTGCTAACGATTACTGTATGGCGATATCGAATGAAGGCCGGATGTTGTTATTCCCATTACGTGATTTACCAAAACTAGGTAAAGGTAAGGGTAACAAGATAATCTCTATCCCAAGTGCCAAAGTACAAGCGCGTGAAGAGTTTGTTAAAGTGCTGGCAGTGGTGCCTGAAGGTACCAGTGTTACCCTGCATGCAGGTAAGCGTAAGCTGACTCTTAAACCCAGTGATTTAGAGCATTATCATGGTGAGCGTGGTCGTCGAGGTAATAAATTACCGCGTGGTTTACAGCGTGTCGATGAAGCGGTTGTAGAGTTGACGGCGATTGATGATGACATTGAGCCGACAGAAACTGAGTAAGTATTTTTTTTATATCTATGAATAAAACGGCCTGCTATTGCAGGTCGTTTGTGTTTAAAGCAGAAAAGTAATTTAAGCTTACATGTGTTCGCTAAAAACTCGTTTAGCGGTAAAAATAACGCTATAATGCTGGCGTTATTATTTTTGGAGCGTTTTCTTTGTTAGCTATTATTCGTATTGTTATTATGGCATTGTTTATTTTATTAAGCTGTGTATTTGGTTTACTCCTTTGTTTAGTAAAACCTTTTCATATAAATAATGTACATATTATTTCAAGTTGGTTTGGCACAGTGGCTAAAATGCTTGGTGTAAACGTGGTTATTACACGCCATCCTGACGCGCAAAGTTGTGGCCCTGCAGTGTATGTTGCAAACCATCAAAATAATTACGATATTTTCACTTTACCGGCGGCGGTACCAAAAAACTGTGTCAGTTTAGGTAAAAAAAGTCTTAAGTGGATCCCATTTTTTGGACAGCTATATTGGCTTTCGGGCAATATTCTAATTGATCGGGGTAATCGCTCTAAAGCGGCTGGTACGATCACTAAATCGGCCGATAAAATCAAACAAAAAGGCCTGTCAGTGTGGATTTTCCCAGAGGGAACCCGCAGTTACGGACGTGGCTTATTACCATTTAAAACAGGTGCATTCCACACGGCTTTAAATGCGGATGTACCTGTAGTACCCGTATGTATGAGCACAACATATAAAACCATTAAGCTAAATCGCTGGGACAATGGTATAATCTACATAGACATGTTAGCGCCAGAACCACTTGATAAAACGATTGGAGCACGTGAACACGCAAAGCGTATTCATAGCAAAATGGCTGCTAGAATAACTGAATTAGATGCTCAAGTGAGAGAAAAGTAATGGAAAATTGGCGTGAAATTAGTGAAGACATTGTAACTTCGTTATTAGAAGATGGTTCTGATCCTGAGATCTTATACGAAGTAGAACATCACTTTGTTTGCGAAGACTTTGTCAAGCTTGAGCAAGCTGCACTCGCTGCGTTTAAACTAGGCTATGACGTTGAAGAGCCTGCAGAGCTTGAGCTTGAAGACGGCAGTAAGATTTGGGGCTTTGACATCGTTGTTGAAGCTGAGTTAGATGTTGACGTAATAATGGAAGATGTTGATAAACTAGCACAACTTGCGATCGACACCGACGTAGAATACGACGGCTGGGGCACTTACTTCCAAGAGTAATGTGTTAGCCACTAGGTCCTAATCACTAGGACCTAGTGTAATCCATAACTATTATTGACTCGCCAACTCGCCAACTCGCCAATTCATCATTTCCTAGTGCTTATTTCGTATTCGTTACTTTTGTTATAGACATTTGTAGTGGATCGTTGATAATCAGTAATTATTATTTTTTGAAATGAATTAATCACTTTATATGCTTATTACCCTTCCAATTTCTGAACTCGTACCAGGAATGTTTGTTGACAGTGTTAGCAAGCAGTTTGAGGGGGTTGATAGTATAAAAATCAAAACTCGCGGCCTAGTTCGCGATAAATCGATCATTAAGCGCTTGGTATCCGAAGGAGTTCAAGAGCTGCTGATAGATTTTACGCAAAGTGATGTGAGTGTTCCTGCCAAATATCAGCTCAAACCTGAAGTCGCTGCTGCAACGGCCAATAACCCTAATAAATTAAAGATAAAAAAGGTTATTTCAGTTGAGCAAGAGTTTGCTAAAGCGAGTGTGAGCTATGAGCAACATAATCGTAATTTACAAAGTTTATATGGCGACGTTACCTCAGGCTTAAAGATGAATATCGCACTGCTTGATGGTATAGCTAAAGATATTGTGGCATCGGTATTTCGTAATCATAATGCAATGACTATTTTAACCCGCATTAAAGATAAGCATATGTACAACTGGCGACATATGACTAACTGCGCTATTTTTGTCACTGTATTTGCCAAGTACTTAGGTTACAAAGAAAGTGTTGTGCAAGAGCTTGCCATGGGTGCCTTGCTGCACGATTTGGGACAAGCTAAATTACCACAAGGGATTTTTTCTAAACCTGAAAAAGTAAATAAACTTGAGATGCAAGCGATTAAAAAGCATGTAGCGCAAAGTTTAGGCTTGGTAAAAGGCGAAAAAGGCATTACCCCATTAATGCTTGATATGATAGTTAATCACCATGAGCGCTTAGATGGCAGTGGCTATCCTCGAGGTCTTCTGGGTGAAAAACTTAGTCGACCAGCACGAATTATGGCGATAGTTGATGTGTATGACGCCATGACAGCGGACAGGCCCCATCAATTAGGTGATGAACCGGTCAACGCACTGCGCTATTTACTTGCTAATAAACACATGTTTGATGGCGAGCTAGTACAGCGGTTTATTAAGTGTTTAGGTGTACATCCAGTCGGCACGATTGTTAAATTAACTAATGAACGGTTGGCATTAGTAACCGAAGGTAATCATCAGAACCCCATTCAACCTAAAGTTAAAGTTTTCTATAATGCTAAGCATAGTCATCATATTACGGCAAAAGATGTTGATTTAACTTCACCAGATCATGACTTAAAGATTTTAGCGAGTATCAAACCATTAGATTATCAGCTTAATTTGGCTCGTTTGTTAAAAGAGCATCTGTTGGTTTAAGCGGTTTTTTGGTTATTGCTTTGTTACAGTGTTTTTTAGTTGATTGCTTAGCCGATAATAGCGCACCACTGAAGCAACTCACCATTAATAATAGCCACAATAAAGTCCCATTCTCTGAATGTAACGCACTGCAGCAGCACACTAGTGCGACTAAAGCACAAACAATAGCACCTAACCAATAATGGTTAACAGGGTTATCGCATTCACCAGCTCTAGTGCAGGCACAAAAATTAGCTTTGCAAAAGCAATATACACTTACCCCACAAAAAGCCAACGCAGCAATAATTAATCCTATTTCCACCGCTTCATCTCCTTTGCTAGTCCTGTTTGGCAGTCTAATAGTGCATATTAAACAAGTCAATCTAAATGATAATTAATTGCAAATTGGTTTTTCGCAGCAGCTTATCCGATGAGTTTTAAAAAACTGTTGCTTTGCTGTTAAAAAATGGTTTTTATGGGGTTTTTTAACGCTTTGTTACAGTTTTTTATTTAAAAGTAAGGTACTGTGCAAAGGTTTTGAAGTAACTTACTCCTAATAATTAGAGACAACACATGGGAACCCAAGCATTTTGTTTGGTTAAGGAAACACAATGAAATTTACAAAAACTTTAATTGCAGCATCACTTGCTGTTATGTCTGCAGATACGTTTGCAGCGGCTTTCCAGCTTGCAGAGCAAAATGCCTCTGGCTTAGGGCGTGCATATGCTGGTGAAGCAGCAGTGGCTGATGATGCCTCTGTAGTTGCGCGTAATCCAGCTCTTATGTCTGTATTTAAAGAGCAGCAGCTAAGTATTGCAGGTATTGCTGTCATTCCAGATGTCAGCCTTCGTGGCACTGAAGCTAGTAATCAATCAGTTAACCCTGGTCAACTAAACGACAGCAGTATTGCGCCAGCCGCTTTTGTTCCTGCAGGTTATTTTGTAATGCCTATCGATGACAAGTTTGCTGTTGGTTTTGGTGCGTTTTCAAATTTTGGTTTATCAACTGAATTTGAAGCAGATTACCCTGCAGGCCAGCTTGCAGGTGAAACAGAGATTGTTACTGTAAATATGAACGTAAGTGGTTCATACAAAATCAATGAGCAATTTAGTGTTGGCCTTGGCTTAAACTATGTTTATGCAGATGCGAAAATCATTCGTAACTTTGGTGCCAATCCATTAGGTTTACCAGCACAAACTCAAGCAGTACATTTAGAAGGCGATGATACTGGCTTTGGTTGGAACTTAGGAGCTAGCTATCAGATTGATGAAAATAGTCGCTTTGGTTTTAACTATCGTAGCGAGACAGATATCACATTTGATGGCGAGTTTTCTAACCAATTACCTGCACAAATCGGTGGCCTAGCTGGCGTAAGTGTACCTGGAAGTGTTGAAATCACTCTCCCTGCGATTGCTGAGTTCTCTGGTACACACCAGTTAGATGAGAAAACAGGCTTACACTACAGTGTATTATGGACTGGTTGGGATAGTTTCCAAAAGCTAGAAGCTTATGTTCCAGGCAAAGATACACCTGTATTCTCTAAAGATGAGCACTTCTCAAACTCAATGCGTTACTCAATCGGTGGCGATTATCAGTTTAACGATGCTGTACTATTACGTGCTGGTATTGCTTATGATGAATCACCAGCCGATCAAAAACACCTGTCAATTTCTATCCCTGATACTGACCGTTTTTGGTACTCGTTTGGTGTTAACTACACCATGAGCGAACAAGCAAACCTAGATATTGGTATGAGTATTCTCCGTGGTAAAACACAAAACTTTACTGAATCTGATGGCTTAGGTCAGCAGTGGGGCTTTGAATCAAAAGGCCATGCATACTTATTTGGTGCGCAGTATAACTACACGTTTTAATTTGTAGGCGCGGGTTTATCCCGCGCAAATAAAAAGCCGCGTTATTTATTAACGCGGCTTTTTTTGTGTCTAGCTGTGCGGGGTTCCCCGCATCTAGTTACAAGTTTTCGATCTTGGCTTTTTGCTCAAGTAGTTTTGCTTTCGCATCTGAGAACTCTGCAAGTTTCTCATTTTCTTTAGCAAGGACTGCTTCAGGTGCATTGTTAACAAACTTTTCGTTTGCTAGTTTATTTTGCACTTGAGCTAGGCCTTTTTCGGCTTTTTCAAGCTGCTTAGCAATACGTGCAAGTTCGGCGTCAACATCGATTAGACCTGCCATTGGGATCATGATCTCAAGGTTACCAACATAAGATGTTGCACATGCAGGTGCGTCATCTTTGTTATCAAGCAGCGTAAATTCTTCAATTTTAGCAAGTGATGCTAAGAAAGATTTATTTTCTTCAATACGACGTACATCATCCGCAGATGCATTTGCTAGTAATACTGATAACGGCTTGCTTGGGCTAATATCCATTTCACCACGAATGTTACGAATGGCTAAAATGAATTGCTTAACCCACTCTAAATCATCCATTGCTTTTGCATCAACGTTAGCTTCATTGTAAACAGGGAAGGCTTGTACCATGATACTAGTGTTCGCTGTTTCAAGACCTGCCAGTGGCGCAACACGTTGCCAAATCGTTTCGGTAATGTATGGCATCATTGGGTGCATTAAGCGCAGTAGGCTTTCAAGCACAGTGATCAGTGTATGACGCGTACCACGTTGTTGTGCTTCATTGCCTTTGAATAATACAGGCTTTGTCAGCTCTAAGTACCAATCGCAAAATTGGTTCCAAGTGAACTCATAAAGCGTATTTGCTGCAAGGTCAAAACGGTAGTTATCTAAGTGCTCAGTATAGGTTTTAACAGTTGCTTCAAATTGGCCTAAGATCCAACGATCAGCAAGTGAATACTCTTTAACTGCATCATTTGTAAAGCCACAATCTTGCTCTTCGGTGTTCATTAGTACATAACGGCTGGCGTTCCACAACTTATTACAGAAGTTGCGGTAACCTTCAAGGCGGTTCATATCCCAGTTGATGTCACGACCAGTCGATGCCATTGCCGCTAAAGTAAAGCGCAGTGCATCTGTACCGTGGGCTTCAATGCCGTTATCAAAGGTTTTACGAGTATCTTTTTCGATTTTCTTAGCGACTTTTTCTTGCATCAGGTTACTGGTGCGTTTTGTTACTAAGCTTTCAAGGTCGATACCGTCAATCATATCGATTGGATCAAGTACGTTACCTTTAGATTTTGACATTTTATCGCCATTTTCATCGCGAATAAGACCCGTAACGTAAACCGTTTTAAAGGGCACTTGTGGATTGCCGTTATCATCTTTGATGAAATGCATGGTCATCATGATCATGCGCGCTACCCAGAAGAAGATAATATCAAAACCAGTTACCAATACGTCAGACGGGTGGAAAGTTTTCAAATCATCTGTGTTCGCAGGCCAGCCTTGGGTTGAAAAAGTCCAAAGTGCTGATGAGAACCAGGTATCGAGTACATCTTCGTCTTGGCTAAGTGTTACGCTATCAGCAATGTTGTTTTCACGACGTACTTCTGCTTCATCACGGCCAACAAAAACGTTGCCTTCGCTGTCGTACCAAGCTGGAATGCGGTGACCCCACCACAACTGGCGCGAAATACACCAATCTTGTACGTCGTTCATCCACGAGAAATACATGTTCTCGTATTGCTTAGGTACAAATTGAATATCGCCATTTTTTACTGCGTCTTTTGCAGGCTCAGCCAGTGGTGCAACACGTACATACCATTGGTCAGTAAGTAGCGGTTCAATAACCACACCAGAGCGGTCGCCGTAAGGTACGGTTAGAGCGTGATCTTCAATTTTTTCAAGTAAGCCTAATTGTTCAAATTCAGCCACAATTGCTTTACGTGCATCGAAGCGGTCAAGACCATGCAGGCGCTCAGGAATTGGTGCATCAAACTCAAGCTCTTTACCATCAAAGGTGTAGGTTTCGCCTTGGCTTAGAATTGCGGCATCTTTATCGAAGATATTGATCAACGGCATTTGATGACGCTTACCAACTTCGTTATCGTTAAAGTCGTGTGCTGGCGTGATTTTTACACAACCAGTGCCTTTGTCTTTATCGGCATGTTCATCAGCAACAATTTTAATTCGACGATTAACAATCGGCAGTAAAATCTCTTTACCGATCAAGTCTTGATAGCGTTCGTCATCTGGGTTTACTGCAACGCCTGAGTCACCAAGCATGGTCTCTGGGCGAGTCGTTGCCACTACAATGTAGTTTTTACCGTCTTGGGTTGTAACACCATCAGCCAATGGGTAACGTAGGTGCCACATGTGGCCTTGTTTGTCTTTGTTTTCAACTTCAAGATCAGAGATAGCCGTGTGTAGCTTTGGATCCCAGTTTACTAGGCGCTTACCACGATAAATTAAATCTTCTTTGTGTAAGCGTACAAACACTTCTTTAACTGCTTCTGATAAGCCGTCATCCATAGTGAAACGTTCACGATCCCAGTCAACCGATGCGCCAAGGCGACGAAGTTGTTTTGTGATAGTCCCGCCAGATTGTTCTTTCCACTGCCAAATTTTGTCGATGAAAGCTTCACGGCCTAAGTCGTGGCGTGTTTTACCTTCTTCAGCAGAGAGTTTACGTTCAACCAGCATTTGCGTAGCAATACCTGCGTGGTCAGTACCTACTTGCCATAATGTGTTATTACCTTGCATACGTTTAAAACGCGTTAAGGTATCCATAATGGTGTCTTGGAAAGCGTGGCCCATGTGTAAGCTACCAGTGACATTGGGTGGCGGGATCATAATTGAATATGCATCGCCTTTACCTGATGGTTTGAAGTAGCCTTTTTGTTCCCAGTCTTGGTATAACGACTGTTCAATATCTTGCGGATTGTAGGTTTTATCCATTACACAGAACCTTAAATAAGTACTTAAATGAGTTAGTTAGCTATTTATACAAAAGGTATGTTAGCTATTAATATCTTGCGTGGTGATATTAGCACCGAGTTGGCGTAGCTTTTTAAAGCGCTCACGGGCAGCTTGTTTAGCAGTGGCTTCAACGGGCACAAAATCAAAAACTTGGTTAAACCGACGAATAAAGTCCGGCAATTGTGCAGCCAAGTTAATTAAAACTTTACGATTACCGACTGGCGGGGTAGTACCTATTTCAACGGGCGCACCACCTTTTGGACCTTCACCTTGGAGATTGTGAGGCACAAAACTGTCGGGGTCGAATGACCAAATAGTTTCATCAATGGCATGGGCAATTTCAAGATCATCAACGTAAATAAAGATACGATGACCAAGACGATACTGTTCAGCAGCAATATCAGCCGCTAAGCTAAAGTGATCATCAGCCTTGGCTAATGACTCATCTTGTTGCTTTAGAACGAAAAACTGGGCGTTCATGCTCATTGTATCGGGGCTTCCCACAGTATTGAAAATAATACTTAAATCAAAGCAGGGATTTTGCCATATAACGCGTTTTGCTTCAATTAATACGCTAATTTATACGTTAATAAGTGGGGAATAAATAAGGCGCTAAAAAGCGCCTTATTTAAATTTACAATGTATTGTTAAACGCGGGGTTTAATCTTGGCTGGTTTCGCTTACACCGGCACGGTTGAGTAAATATTGCGTAAGCATTGGCACCGGTCGACCTGTTGCGCCTTTGTTTTTACCACTGCGCCAAGCAGTGCCTGCGATATCTAAATGGGCCCAGTTATACTTTTTAGTAAACTTAGATAAGAAGCATGCTGCTGTTATCGTTCCCGCAGAGCGGCCGCCTAAGTTAGTAAAATCAGCAAATGGACTTTCTAGTTGATCTTGATAATCATCCCACAGTGGTAACTGCCACGCACGGTCGCCACTTTGCTCAGATGCTTTTAACAAGTCATGTGCCAGTGGGTTGTGGTTAGATAATAACCCCGTTGCATGAGCGCCAAGGGCAACAATACAAGCGCCAGTTAAAGTAGCGACATCAATCACGGTTTCAGGTTCAAAGCGCTCGACATAAGTGAGTGCATCACATAATACTAGGCGGCCTTCAGCGTCGGTATTTAGTACTTCAACTGTTTGCCCTGACATAGTGGTCAAAATATCACCCGGACGATAAGCATTCGAGCTTGGCATGTTTTCACAACCTGCGAGTACACCAATTACGTTAATCGGTAATTGCATTTGCACCAAAGCACGCATTGCGCCAATAACACCGGCTGCACCGCCCATGTCGTATTTCATTTCATCCATGGCTTCGCCTGGTTTGAGTGAAATACCACCTGAGTCAAAGGTTAAACCTTTACCAACTAGCACGATTGGGGCTTGATCTTTCGCGCCGCCTTGGTAGTTAATTACCGACATAATAGATTCGTTATCACTACCACGACCAACTGCTAAGTATGAATTCATACCTAACTCTGCCATTTTATCTTCGCCAATTATATCAACCGTAACGTTGTCAAAGTTAGCTGCAAGTTCTTGCGCTTGTTCACCTAAATATGCAGGATTACATATGTTTGGTGGCATGTTCGCTACGTCTTTACATAACTTACTACCTGCAGCAATCGCTAGGCCATGTTCAATGGCGCTTTCACCAATGGTAAGTTCGCGGCGAGTTGGTACGTTAAACACAATTTTACGCAGCGGGCGACGCGGGTCACTTTTTTTGCTTTTTAATTGGTTAAATGTGTACAAGCAGTCTTGGGTGGTTTCGACCGCTTGGCGGACTTTCCAGTAGGTGTCGCGACTTTTAACATGTTGCTCAGTTAAAAAGCATACCGCTTCCATCGACCCAGTTTCATTTAAGGTATTGATAGTTTTTGAAATAATTTGTTTGTATTGTTTGTCGTCTAGCTCGCGCTCTTTACCACAGCCGACCAATAGTATGCGTTCACTTAACACATTGGGTACATGATGCAATAACAGCACTTGTCCCGGCTTGCCTTCAAGGTCGCCGCGACGCAATAAATTAGAGATATAACCATCACTGATTTTATCGAGTTGTTCACCAATGGGGGATAAACGACGTGGCTCATAAACGCCAACTACAATACATGCGCTACGTTGCTTTTCAGGACTACCACTTTTTACGCTAAATTCCATTGTCACTCCTAATTTTGAGTCATTTAACCCTTAAATAAGGGTAATAAAATAAAAATCCAGATACTAGCTTAATATTAGCTTATAAACGCTGACTCATTATGTGTATTTGAACTTTATACTTTTGTAGCCATCAATACCACTAATGCGACAATATATCGAGTTGCTAGGTATGATATTTAATGTTGATGACATATAATAAAACCCTAAGTTTACTCAAATTTTCTTACTCTTGAAGTAAAACATCATGTTTAACAGGGGCGATCATTGCTAATTTTCCGTTATTTGACCACTGAAGTTTTAAAGTCTCAGGTCGCCGTATTTTTAACTTTGATGACAATTTTTTTGTCGCAAAAGTTTGTTGTTATTCTTGGCGATGCCTCTGAAGGCGGCATTCCTGCTAAGTTAGTGCTGTCAATGATTGCACTAAAGTTACCGCAATTGGCATCATTAATATTACCGCTAAGTATCTTTTTAGGGATTATTCTCGCCTATAGTCGCATTTATGCCGACAGTGAAATGACCGTTCTCAAAGCCTGTGGTGTTAGTGAATGGTACGTAGTGCGTGTAACCTTAGTTTCTAGTGTGGTATTGGCGCTATTGGCAGGAGTACTGACTTTATATATAGCCCCATGGGCGAGTGAGCAAGAATATCAATTGAAAGAACAAGCCAAAGCGGATGCCGGGTTATCAGCGCTGCGGGCTGGGCGCTTTCAACAAACAGGTAACGAAAAAGCGGTGGTGTTTATTCATAACATCGAAAAAGGCGGCAAAGAACTACACAAAGTATTTGTAGCGCAACTACCAGACAGCGAAAAAGATAATCTCGCACGGTTAGTATATGCGCAGCGGGGTGTAGTGATCGAGCAAGAAAGCGGTGAGCAGCAATTGGTACTCAGTGACGGTAAGCGTTACGAAACCGACGGCAAAACCCCTGCGCTAAATTTAACCGAATTTGATGGCTATAGCGTACAAATTCGTGAGCAAGAAATAGAACATCAACGCCGTAAACTTGAAGCTGTGCCGACCATAGATCTGTTTGCGATGAAAACGACAGACGCGATTGCTCAGTGGCAGTGGCGTCTTGCTATACCGCTTTCTATTCCACTACTTACTTTATTAGCAGTACCATTGAGTGTCGTTAATCCGCGCCAAGGTAAGTTTGCTAAATTAGTGCCTGCCATCAGCTTGTATTTAGGTTATTTCATCTTATTGAATGCTGCAAAGTTTGCGATTGAGGATGGTAAAATTCCGCCTTCAATTGGCCTGTGGTGGATCCATTTAAGCGCTTTATTTATTGGCGGCTTTTTGATTATCAAAGGGCGACCGCTCGGCGCATGGTTAAAAGCAGTATTAACTAAGCGGGAGTTAGGCGCATGATGAAAACGCTTGATTGGTATTTAGGCCGCAGTGTTTTACAAACCACCGGTTTTGCTTTGATGGTCTTAGTTGGGATCAGTACCCTGATTAAATTTATTGAGCAGCTTAAATCAGTCGGTCGCGGAAGCTACGATATTGGAACTGCTTTGCTATATACCTTATATAGCATGCCAGATGATCTTGTGGTGTTCTTCCCAATGGCCGCTTTAATTGGTGGCTTAACGGGGCTTGGGGCACTTGCATCAAATAGTGAACTGGTGGTGATGCAAGCCGCCGGTATGTCGCGTTTGCAAATTATTCTCTCAGTAATGAAAACCGCAATATTTATGGCGCTTTGTATGATGGCATTAGGCGAGTGGGGCGCACCAGCGACACAACTTAAAGCGAAAGAAATGCGTAATCAAGCAATACATGGTGGTGATGTATTTAACGCTCAGCAAGGTGTATGGGCCAAAGATGGCAATAACTTTATTAATATAGAAGATGTTGACCAAAACGGCGTATTACATGGCGTGAACATGTATCATTTTGATAGTTCACTACAACTTACACAAATTACCAAAGCCCGCGAAGCGGTAGGCCGTAAAGACGGTTGGTTACTTCGAGATGTAAATAAAGTGCAACTCAGTGAAGAGTTGATCAGCACACAGCAGCAAAAAGAAGAGTTTTACGAATCACAACTTACAGCTGAAAAGCTGGGTGTCGTATCGGTAAAACCAGAGTCTCTGTCATTTACAGGGTTGTGGTCATATTTAGGTTATTTGAAACAAAATGAGCAAGATACTAGCACCTACGAGCTTGCTTTATGGCGTAAGATTATGCAGCCAGTATCGATAGCGGTGATGTTATTAGTGGCGCTGTCGTTTATATTTGGCCCACTGCGTACGGTGACGATGGGCGCGCGGATTGTAATGGGCGTAGTAACCGGTATTGCATTTCACCTAACCAATGAAATATTTGGTCCTGTGGTGATGGTGTATCAAATCCCTGCGATAATCGGGGCGACTTTACCAAGCATAATATTTATAGGTTTTGCGACTTACTTGCTTAATAAGCGAAATTGATAACGGGGAGCTAGCAGCCTAGCTCCTTATTGCTAATCTAAAGAACGATAAATTCGTTTGTTTTCTTCTTTTGTTAGCGCAACAACCTCGGTTTTAGACAGGTAATCTTGCAGCGCTCGTTTGTTTTTAAAATCAACTAATACCACTAAATTACCTAAGCCAAGTAATGCGGTTACGCTGCGAATAACGGCTTGTGGCCAACTAATTAGCTTACCATCGCGAGTTTGTACTTTTAAACGCCATGCGCGCATACCAATCGTTTGGCCACTCTTAGTCCAAAAATAGACAAAAAATATAATATTTACACCAACGAATAATGCACTGCGAATACCGTACAGCAATGGAGAGTCCTGAATTAAGGCGGCCGGATCTTCTGTCTGCATAATTAGATCTAAGCCAATTAACCCCTGAATGGCTGCAAAGTAAAGTATGGCAGTAAGCATAGATAGCGAAATCACAACTAAAGAGTCGTAAATTAAAGAGGCAAAGCGACGCCAAAAGCTCGCACGCGGAAATTCAGCAGACATAAACAAACTCACAAAGTTAATATGCGCGCTAGTTTAGCAAATAGCGAGACAAATACTAGCCGCACAGTTAGTAGCTTTTATGAGTGAATGTTAATGGTTGCTCAATTGTTAAGCGGTTGATCGTGGTTTTGTAAAAAACGCTTGCTGCTCCTCTTATTGTTTGTATAATGCATGGCATAGAGACAAAGACAGCTTGATAAGTCCTAGCTCTAAAGTGGTTTTTCTTTATCTTCTCATGTTAGAAGGTTAAAGAAAAATGATGCCAGCGTGATGAAATTGGTATACATGGGGGATTCAAAATCCCCTGCCGCAAGGCGTGCCGGTTCAAGTCCGGCCGCTGGTACCACTTTTAATAACCCTGACCACATTGGTCGGGGTTTTTTTATGCCTGAAATAAAGTGGTCAGTTGTTAGTTTATAGCCATATGATGTGGCAAACGATTAATACCGTATAATCTGCATTAATCGTTTGATTTTTAGTTAATTACTTCTGTATATACAGACGCTATCGCATAGTTTTAAGAATTGAATACTTTGTGTTACTGATTGGGCTATTTTTCCATCTGAGTATTTGTCTTGGTTGCTATGAGACCTTAAAAACCAATAGCCGGCTTTTTCCTTTTTGAAAAGTTTGTAGTTGATCACATCAACTTCTTCAGAATTATCGATACAACTGCTTATTGTTTCATCTTGACTACAAGGAGTTACGAAGCTCATGCTATTGTCTTCTTCAAACTGCCAACGGCCATTAGGGCCAAAAATACCACCGCTATAAACAATGGCTGTACCGTTATCGTGAGGCTCTATAACGGCATGTTTGTTGTTATTTAACAAGTTTAAATCGTTAACATAGAAGGTTTTCATATAATCTTCTTGAGTCGCATTATAGGTAGTATCTGCTTGGGCTAGATTAGCGTAAGAGTAGCTTGATTGTTTTTTGCTGGAGTAAAAATCGTCTACAGTAGCAATGCGATTATCGTAGAGTTTTACATAGCGTACATTTCTAGTTTCAATACCTATGGTGAATTCTAAAGTATCGCCCAAGTTGCTGAACGTAATATCATAAGTAGACTCTTCACCAGTAAGTGCGTCTTTCACTGAGTAATGTCCTGAAGTTTCTGAATCAACCGTGATAGGTGCATTGATTATTTTAAAGGAACTTCCATCAGCTAATTGCACACTTGAATACAATGGAGATAAGCCGAATAACACATCACCCGCTGAAAATTCAGGAACTGGCGCCTCTGCAACACCTCTAAATACTTTATAGGTTTTGCGATCAACAAGCTCTTTTTCAAGCTCAGGCCAATTAGCCGTATCTTGAGATGTTTGAGGGATAAAATGATAGGTGACTTCAAAAACAGCAAAATCATCTAAGCTTGCAATGAGTTCGGCTTGTTTTAATTGAACAGAAAAACTGATTTGTTGATATGAGCCATCAGTATTTTGAAACGTTTTTGTATAGTCTTGCCCAAATATACTATTACCTTTCTCTTCAGGCTCAATAAATTGATATATACCGTCAGTTAGAATTACATTCTCGTGAAATCCAGCCAACTGAGTGTAACCTTCTGCTTTAATCGCTACATTGGCAAAGAAAGTATATTTGACGCCTTCTTCATTACCTAGTTGGCTTAGTCTAAGTGTTTGCTCTTGGCGTTGATCGCTATAAGTATCAAAACTAAGCGCTTTTTTCTCGCCTTTAATCAGGGTAAGCCAAGTGAATTCGGTTTCACTTATGTACTTTTTAGCTAGGATAGAATTAGCTTTCTTAGCTAAAATCTCGAGAGGTATAAACTTTGAACGCATGCAATTTGCAATGCATTCAAACTCTTGAGTATGCAGTTCAACATCATCTGGGTTATTCCAGTTAAACATAAAGTTGTCACTGTCAATTTTTGCAAAACCTGTTTGGTCAGCTGAAAAATGAAATAGTGAGCTAGAGTCAGCTGTAGTCCACGTGCCGATTAATTCTTTATCTGCAAGTGTAATTGCTTCGCCAGGAAAGTTAACGGCATCATAGTGAACGTCAATACTTAGGTTAAACTGGTTCGACTCTTTACCATCACTAATTGATAGGTCGACTTGATGTTCAGCTATGTCAAAAAAAGTAGGCGAAGCACTGAGCGTTAGTGTATTTTCACTTAGTTCATAGCTTAGCCAATCAGGTTTGTTTATTACAGAGACAGTTACTGTGTCGTTGTCTTTATCGCTTACAGTAAGTGCATGTTCTAAACTAGATCCCGCAGCGAGTTCAAAACTGAACTCACCCGCTATAGTAGGTTTGTTATTTGCTGCTTTTTGTTGTTCTTCAGAGCTACTTCCCCCACCACAGGCAGAAAGTAGTAAGGTTAAAAGGCAGACAGCTGTTGTTTTTAGTTTCATCACTAATTTTCCTTAATATTTTATGCGATTATATCAGATGGTTAACTTGAATGGACCAAACGTAGGTAAAGTTAAGAAGGAAATGCTTTAAGTCATTAAGCGCTTTGTTGAAGATTCTTCTATTGAAGTTTTGCTACTAAAGCTAGTTATATGAATGCCTAGTTAAATGAATACAAAGGCTTAAACAAATGATAAAAAAGTTAGGCAATCCTAATTAAATCATAGCAAAGCAAGTCGACACTGTTTTTCAACGTTTTTATAAACGTGAAGCGGACCAAATTGGTCGGTTTTTTATGCCTGAAATAAAGTGCTAAGCCATAAGCTTTGGCGAGAGCTTGAAGAAGGGTAGTAATGACGCTGCTTGGTGAATTATTAAATGACATTCAACTGGATTGAATGCCATTTAATAGAAAAACTATTTTTAATCAGCTTAGTCGATTAGACTCACTTTGCATTGGTAGGTATTATCACCCACTGAAAAACTGCCTTTGCCATTCCATTGGTTATCAACGCCAAAGCTTGCCGTAAAAGGTGACTGGTAACTACCAATTGCAGGTGGTGGAAAAGACACCACTGCTTGACCTGTTAGCGCGCCAACTTTAGTTACATCATTATAGCCAGTTGCATGCATATGGCCCGATGCGCTAGCGGTGAAATGAGGTGAATGCTGCGTTCCTTCTTGGATGCTGCCATTCGCTCGACCATTTAATGAACCTGTTTTTGGATCTACAGCAAACTGAATTTCCATAGAGCCACCACCAACAACACCAGATTGAAATTGTAATTTAACGAGATATAAGCTTTCATCAGACATTTTCTTGTTCCTTTTGTAGATTGCATTCGCACTGTTATATGGATACTAAGTAACCGAGTGAAATTGTAGAATGACCACCACAAAAGACATATTACAGCGTATTACATGAAGTTGAGTTTGAGGGCGTACAGGTTTTTTTATCGTTGTTTTTTAGAATAGGGGCTGCTTTTACAAAGTATTCGCTGATTAAACTAAATGTTCTTTTTAGTATTTCTTTTCGAAGCTAGCTACACTGGCAATAGTATTGTTGCGACTGCACCTTGGTGTTTTTCTTTATTCGCTAAGCTCAAACTACCATGATGCTGCTCTATCACGTTGCGACAAAAGCTTAGACCAATCCCTTGACCTTGTTGTTTAGTGGTGTAAAACGGCACGAATATGTTATCGGGGTTGGCAAGGCCTTGGCCGTTATCATCAATGGTGATGCAGCTTACTTTTCCTTGCTTATGCACACCTAATGTTACTTTAACGGGCGGGGTGCTTGCTTCGATGGCATTTTTTATTAGATTGATCATGACTTGATGAATAAACGTGCGGTCGGCCTTAAAAGTTGCGGCGTCTGTTACGCAGCTAAATGCAACGTCAGGGTATATTGCGCACACTTGTTTTAAAAATGTGTCGGTGTCTATTGCTACTATATTAAGTGCCAGTGGTTTATTTATATCGCCATAGCGCGTGACAAATTCATTAAGATAATTACAGCGCTCACTTATAACATTAAGTGCTTGTATTTGTCGTGGCTCGGTGAGCTTCACGGCGAGATTTTCAGCCATTGCAGTAACTGGTGTGAGTGAGTTGCGAATTTCGTGACCGAGTACGCGAATAATTTGCTGCCATGCTTGCAGTTGGCTTTCGCGAAGGGCTGAGGTGATGTCGATCATAACAATAAGTTGATGACAGCTGCCTTGCTCTATAAATTCACTGTGGCGTATTTGCCATTGCTGGGCTGTAATAACATCGCTAAATTGCCAATGTGCGTCTTGCTTTGTAAGCCCTAATTGTTCAGCGCTTGCATAGCGTAAGGTTTGCCATTGAGTCTGTTTAAATTCGCTAAACGCATTATTGGCATAACTGAGCTTATTATATTGATCGAGCACCATGATCGGCACATTAAAATGCTCAATTAATTGGTACACCAAAAAAATATGCTGATCGTATCGCGACTTCTTTTTAAATAACTCTTCACTTAACTCAATCAAGCTTTGTTGTAATTGGTGAATACTCCCCGCCTGATAGCTGGGCTTAACGAGCTGGTTATAATCTTCGTTTAAAATGGCATCTAGGTGGGCGTAATTGCGGTTAAAGCTGTTGATCACTTTTTTATAGGTACGAATAAACAGCTTAAGATAAATAGCTAAAAATAGGATTGAGATAACGGCAGAAGTAACAACAGATAAAGCAAAATATTGGCCAATAAAATAGCACCCCAACGCTGCTAAAGTGCTACTAAAAAATGCAAAGCCAATTAAACTGCGTTCCAGCGATGAGTGATAAAGACAACTAAGTGTCATACTGCTTTTCATACGGTAATCCTGTATTTTTCAAGGCGACGATACATAGAAGATTTACCTAAACCTAATAATTTAGCGGCGTTAGGAATATGGCCTTGGGTCTGCTTGAGGGCTAAATCAATTAATTGGCGCTCTGCGTGCTCTAGTGTCATTAGTGGTAATGTGTTATTGATTTGACTGCTGTGCAGGTTTAAGTCATCGGCGGTCAATGTGTCGGTTGTTGCTAACAATATTGCCCGTTCAATCACATGGCTTAGCTCGCGTACATTGCCCGGCCAAGTATAGTGGTTTAATTCCTGTTTAGCGCATTCACTCAATGTAAGTATGGTGCTTGAGTATTTTTTAGCATGTAAATTTATAAAGTGCTCGCACAAAGGCACTATATCTTCAATGCGTTCGCGTAGTGGCGGTATTACAAACTCCAAAGTGTTTATCCGATAGTATAAATCTTCTCTAAACTGGCCTTGTTTTATCAGTGTGGCAATATCGCCATTGGTGGCACTGATCAAGCGTACATTGGTTTTTTTAGTGTGACTCGCGCCAACCATCTCAAACTCTTGGCTTTCGAGTACCCGTAATAATTTTGCTTGTTGTGGTAGTGGTATATTGGCTATTTCGTCTAAAAATAAACTGCCGTTATCGGCCAGTTCAAAGCGGCCAATGCGCTCATTTTTAGCATCAGTAAACGCACCTTTTTTATGACCAAACATTTCGCTTTCAAATAACGATTCAACAATAGCCCCCATATTCACTGCAATAAACGGTTGTGTATGGCGCGTTGACTGCTGATGAAGCCATTGTGCTAATTGGCTCTTACCCGTACCATTTTCACCGGTTAGTAAAATGTTAGCATCGGTTTTAGCCACCTTAGCTAACTGACTTATCAGTTGTTGCATAGCGTGTGACTGATACACAAATGCAGGCGAGGCACGATCGTTAAGCTGTTGCAGCAACTTTTGATTTTGTTTGTTTAACTTTTTAAGTGTGAGTTGCTGATCGAGCAATTTTAATAAGCGCTGGTTTTGCCATGGCTTTTCAATAAAGTCACACGCACCGTGTTGCATAGCGCGAACCGCTAGATCTACGCTCGACCACGCAGTCATTGCGATGACAGGGATATCTAACTGTTGTTTATGTAAGTGCTGTAAAAACGCCAAACCTTCGTCACCTGATGTGGTGTCGCGGGTAAAATTCATATCGAGCAAAATAAGGTCAATCGCTTGGCTATCTTTAACTACTGCTTGCGCGCTAAAAGGTGAGTCGCATTCGAGCACTTGGTAGCCGTTATCTTCTAAAATAAAGCGCGCGCTTAGGCGGATTTCGGGGCTATCTTCAATGATCAAAATAGTGGCAGGCATAAACTTCCAAATAGGTGAATAAGCACAGGTTGATTGTAGCGTATAGCGATTTCTATGCCAGTGATTTTATTTTTGTATTTCAGCTTGTTAGCTATTTAAAGGTGATTTCAGTAGGTGTTCCAGTCCGATTACGGACTGCTTGCGTCCGATTTTGGGTTAGCCTGTCTGTCGAAGTGAAAGCCTTTAACTAGGGCCAGTCTCAAATTGATACTGAGGAGTCCGGTATCGCCGCTCAATAAGAATTTTTAAATAGTACATACTTGTAATTGTTTGTATTTATTGATTTTTAATGTTGGCACGTGTTTCGCTATAGCTTAGATATACAAAGCATAATGCGGTGCAATATGGACATAGTAAAAACAAAAGTAGTCAAGCAGTTATCGCTTTGGCATAAGCTAATTTTATTACTGGCTGTTATTTTAATTGTGGCAGTGATTTATCAGCGCAGCAGTCAAGTAGGTGTGTCAGTATCGCGCAGTAATATTATTATTAGTGATGTACGCCAAGGCGCGCTTGCGATTACGGTTACAGGTTATGGTGAACTTAAATCTGCGCAGCAGCAATTGCTTACGGCAAAAACGTTGGCCACTGTGCAGGCTATTTTATTAAAACCAGGCGCAATAGTGACCAGTGACTCAGTGATTGTGCAGTTAGCCAATCCAGCGCTTGAGCAACAGCTCGAAAATGCGCAGCAAGAACTTAATAAACTCAATGCTAACTTACGCCAGTTAAGATTAAACAATACTCGCGAGTTATTAAACGAGCGCTCTCATGTGGCGCAAAGCCATGCCGCTTACGAAAATGCCAAACTAAAATTAAAAGCTGAAACCAGTTTGGTTGAACAGGGCATAGTCTCAACGCTTAATTATCAGCGTAGCGTGTTAGACGAGCAACAACTTCGCCAGCAATTAGCAATAGCTAAGCAACGTTCAGAGCAACTAAAAGCCGTGCACATAGAATCTGAAAACATTCAGCTTGAGCAAATTAAACAGCAACAAGGGTTAGTAGTTATGGCACAAACACAATTGGCCAATCTATCTGTAGTAGCGGGAATGGATGGGGTATTACAGCGTTTACCGATTGAGCTTGGGCAAAGCGTAAATGCAGGGCAAGAAGTTGCGCTTATCGGCTCGGTTGATTCGTTAATTGCAATTATTCAAGTACCACAAAATCAAGTAGATGATATTCGGTTAGGGCAGCTCGCAGAAGTAGATACACGCCGCGGTGTTGTTATGGCAAAGGTGTCACGCATCAGCCCTGTGGTGAGTAATAATACAGTAGAGGTAGAGTTATCGTTGCCTAAAGAGCTCCCTGAAAATGTTCGGCCGCAATTAACCGTCGATGCCAATATTAAGGTCGCACAGCTAAAAGATGTTACTTATATCGAGCGCCCAGCAAACGTAAAACCGCACAGTGTAAGAGATCTGTATCAGGTAAACTCACAGCAGCAAAGCGCACACTTGGTTGATATCAAATTTGGTCGCGAGGCTGGGCGCTTTATCGAAATACTAAGCGGCGCACAGTTAGATCAGCAATTGATTATTTCAGATTTAACCAACCTTACTCGCAGCAATAGCGAAATTCTAATTAACTAATGAACAGGATAAAAATAATGACAGAGCAAAAAATAACGAACACCCAAGCCGATGTCGTATTAGCAATGAAAGGAATTAGTAAGGTATTTGAAACCCAAGAGTTACAAACCTATGCACTGCGTAGTATTGATTTGTGTATTTATCGCGGTGAATACTTGTCGATATCGGGGCCATCTGGCTGTGGTAAATCAACATTACTTTCATTATTGGGTTTACTTGATATGCCAACCAGCGGTGAATATTTAATTGACGGTAAAGACGTCTCTGCACTTTCGCTGAATCAGGCTGCTGAAACTCGCAATGCAAAAATAGGATTTATTTTTCAATCATTTAATTTAATTGATGAGTTAAGTGTGTTCGACAACGTGGCATTACCACTGCGTTATCACCACTATAAACCAAACAAGCAAATAATTGCTGAAAAAGTAAAAGCGTGCCTTGAAAAAGTAGGGCTTGGGCATCGTATGAGTCATAAACCTAACCAATTATCTGGTGGACAGCAGCAACGCGTGGCGATAGCCCGAGCGCTGGTGACTGAACCGGCAATATTATTAGTTGATGAGCCAACGGGTAATTTAGACTCAAAATCGGGAGATCAAGTTATGCATGTATTAAGTGAGCTACATGCAGCCGGCACCACTATTTGCATGGTGACACATGACCCGCGTTACTGTGATATGGCTACAAGGCAACTAAAGCTATTGGATGGTGAGATGCTAGGGGCTGTGGGTATAAAAGATCAGCTAAGTGCTTAAATAACCTGTTTAGTGAGAGTAAAATGGAATATCCAAAAATAATAAAACGTCAATGGCTATTAAGGGATAACTTAACGGAGTGCCATAATGACTTATAATTTAAAAAATGCATTACTTAATATAACTAATCATAAAGTTTACAGTTTAAGTGTTGTAGCGACGTTAAGTATTGTTTTAGCTGCATTAATTACTGTATTAACACTTGCCTATATTATGCTGTTAAAACCATTGCCATACCCTGAGCAAATGCGGTTAGTAAAAGCTGAATATGCTCAAATAGACCAAACCGGGGCGCTTAATACCCGCGCTTTTAATTACCCTGCACTGATTGATTTATATAAAAATCATAAATTATTTGAGCAAGCTGCGTTGGTGTATTACGGTGAACAACGCCTTGATGATGTAGCGGGCTTACCCATAGTAAACACCTCATTTGTTACCCCTCAGTGGTTTGAAATGTTTGCAATTAAGCTACATTTAGGACGAGGTTTTACGCAAACTGAAGCTCTTGATAGTTTTAACCCCGTTGCCGTTATAAGTTATCGAACATGGCAAAATGACTTTGCCAGTAAAGAAAACATAATAGGTCAAACACTTAGTGTGGGCGCTCAGCAATTCAAAATTATAGGTGTGGCTGCAGCCAACTTTAAATCGCCTGCACTTATCAAAACAGGGCAGGTCACTGACGTATGGTTGCCGTGGGATTATAATTTAACCTCTGCAGAGGCTAAACCATTTTGGTGGAACCGTTACTCGCGCAGCCATTTTGTGGCTAAATTACCAAGCGATGTAAGCATTGAGCAGGCGAGTAAAAGGTTATCGCAGTATGTGGATGATGTATGGCAACAGCATATTACGACCGAAGCATTCTTTGCAGGTTGGCATATCGAACTTGAGCTAAACACCTTGCAAACAGTAATATTAAAAGAGACACCGCAGAATATTTATTGGCTCATTTTAGCTGTAACGGGGTTGGTTATTATTGCCTGTGTAAACATTAGTAACGTGTTTATTGTAAGAACTGCAGCGCGTAAACACACATTAGCACTGAGTGCGGCGCTGGGCGCAACACGGTTTACTTTGTTTAAACAGTTTTGGCTGGAGGTTGCCTTACTAATAGCCTTAGCAAGTATAATAGGCCTTGCGTTAGCGGCGATTTTTTTAGCAACCTTAAGCGATTTTGCCATGGCAATATTACCGCGCGCCAATGAGCTTTCTATTAATGCAGTATCATTCCTTATCACACTGGTTAGCGGCTTAATATTAACGACGCTGTTCGCTTTTTTATGTACGCGAATAGTAAATTACCAACAACTGATAAGTAGTTTAAAGTCAGCAGGAAAAGGGACGACAGTGCAGGTGGGCAAGCGCGTATGGCAAGGCTTGGTCGCTTTTCAAGTAGCTGTAGCGTGTACATTATTGTTTATTAACTTTTTAGTTTTTAGCGTTAATAAAAGTAATATTGACGAGGCTTTCACACTGCCACTTGAGCAATTAACGAGTTTAAAGGTTAATGTAGCAAGCCATGTGGCGGCTGATAGAGACAAAGCAAATCAGCTATTAGAGCAAGTAGCTAACGAGCTTGCTTTACTGCCAGAGGTTAGGCAAGTAAGTCGTTCATCATCACCTATAAACGATAATTTAATTACTTGGTCATTGGTTGAGGTAGCAAGCAATCAAAACGTATTACCTTATGGTAAATCAGTTGATGAGCAGTATTTTTCATTACTTAAACAACCCGTATTACAAGGACGTGGTTTTACAAACGAGGATACTAAAAGTAATGCGAATGTTATTATTATTAATGATGTACTAGCAGAAAAATTATCAAATGATGGTAATGCATTGGGTATGCATTTGAGTTTTGATATAACTTCAGGGCGCGAAAATGATTTAGTAATAATAGGCATAGTTAAAACAATGCTTATACCGGGGAAAACGTCGCTTGAGCCTAAAGCTTATTTGACTCGTGCTGGTTATAATTCATTTATTATCGAGTTTAAAAATGCTCAGCACTTAACAAAAAATACGCTTAACACCTTATTACAATCTATTGATTCAGGCTTATCAGTTCATCAATTAGCGCCATTAAATGCACAGCGCGATACAGCACTGTTTCGTCAATATGTAGTATCGGCGACAACGCTGATGATCATTGCTGCCACTATTGCCTTAACCAGTATTGGTTTGATAGGTATTATGCGCTACTCAGTGTTATTAAGGCGTGCTGAAATTGGTATTCATTTGTGTGTTGGCGCAAAGCCACTGGCATTGTTTTTGTTAGTATTTAAGCAAAATGGCAGCGCAATCGTAACGGGTATAATACTCAGTATTGCGTTATTGCTGGCTTTACAACAACCACTACAACTGATTGCGGATGGAGTACCGCAAATTATGCAGCTTGGTATGTTATTCATGACTTTATTGTTTGTAATTAGCCTTGGCGCACTGGCGTGTTATTTACCTTTAAGTGCCCAGCTAAAGCGCCCTGCAATTTACGGTGTACAAGGATCACAACAGTAAAGTGTGTAGTTTAGGAGGGACTGATTGAGTAAAAGGCTTAAATCAGCTCCTTCAACTAGCTCTTTTAAAAACACTTTATAAAATTTGGCACGTTGATAAGTTAATAATAATTATAAAGATGGTACGGGCTGAATGTTATTATCTGCAGTCTATACAACTAAAAATGCTACAACAGGGATTTCAGTCAATGATTGCAAAGTTAGATAATGCAAATGAGGCAGTCGCAAAGCAAATTTACACCACCTTTCAACGCTCTTATAAAATAGAAGCTGAATTAATAGGTACGCAGAATTTTCCGCCTTTATCGCGCACTGTTAATGACATACACAATTCGCAAACGCTTTTTTATGGATTTTATGACGATACTCAGCTTGCAGGGGTTATTGAACTGGTAATTATCAATGAGCGATTAGAAATTAATAGCTTAACGGTTGACCCAAAGCATTTTAGAAAAGGCATCGCCGATAAGTTAATCCGCTATGCGTTAACTAACTTTATTGAAACAGCATCAACAGCGATAGTTGAAACCGCAGTAGTTAACGAGCCCGCTATTAAGTTATATAAAAAGCATGACTTTGTTGAGTTTAAAAGATGGACGCCCGAACACGGTATTGAAAAGCTGGCCATGCTTCGAACTGGCATTGTTTGATTCAAAAGCCACAGTGTAAAAAACGTTGTAAATTCAATTTCTTTTCAATTATTAGTTTAACTAGCAAATACTTATCGAAAGGTAACCAACGGTTGTTATTTTGTTATGCCAATCACTTAAGTTTTACTGTTTACGCTTAACCAACCATATTTAAACATGATTTTTGAAATACAAATTTTATGTTTTAGATCACTAAATACTTAGTAACGATAGGTTACTGTATGTGGAGTATTTAATACGTACAAGGGTAGAGGTTACCTCTTCAAGCTCTCAAAACATAAGAGGTAGGTTGAGACGTTTCATTTTTCGAGAGGCATTATGAATTTAAAAAACACGACAACTCATTACAATACGCTCTCCATTGCTTTGCATTGGCTTATGTTCATATTGATAGTCGCTGTTTACGCAAGTATTGAACTGCGCGAATTATTCGACAAAGGGACTACAACCCGAGATGCCTTTAAAATGTGGCATTTTATGCTTGGTTTATCGGTTTTAGCTTTAGTAAGCGTTAGGCTAATTGCTCGCGTAGTGGGTGGCTCGGCTCCTGATATAAAACCAGAACCAGCTAAGTGGCAAAATAACCTGGCCAAACTAGTGCATGTTATTTTGTATGGTTTCATGTTTGCTATGCCTATTGCTGGATGGTTAATTTTGAGCACGGCAGGCAAACCAATTCCGTTTTTTGGTCTAGAGCTGCCGCCATTGGCCAGTAAAGATTTAGACTTGGCTAAAACCATCAAAGAGCTGCATGAAACCGCAGGGGAAGTTGGTTATTACTTGATTGGATTACATGCCGCCGCCGCCTTATTCCACCATTATGTTTTATCTGATAATACGGTTGCAAGAATGCGTTTGCCGAAAAAATAACAGCGAATAAAAATTTTAAAAAAGGGAGATTCAGTCTCCCTTTTTTAATTTTGCTACTTTCTGTTTGACTTAACGCTATTGCCACTTTGACGAAGTTCGGCTAAAAGTGATCACAGGAAATTGAAATTGACTAAATATAATAGCTAATTAAGTGCTCAAACTGTTGTTTGCGCACATATTCAAGGATATGTGCCAGGGCAAGATCACGAACTTTACCTTGACTTAAAAGTATGATCTTATACTCCTTTTTAAGGAGCCCCCATGCCTGATATTCAACTATTTAAATATTTCGAATCAATTGACGACCCTCGCCAGCAG
>NZ_JACJFK010000019.1:0-91848 GCF_014164535.1 Pseudoalteromonas sp. SG41-2
TGAATTCTGAATTTATTTAATATCTTTCGATATTGAATTGACTGTGCCGAAGCAACTTATAAATAAGTTACTTCTGTTGGTCACTCAGTTTCAATTGAGACTCTAAATTTTTTGCCTTGCTTAGCGAACTAAGCTTGGCTGTTAGAACTCAATCTGTACGAGTGCCCACACAGATGATTGCTTTATATTGTTAAAGAACGTTGCGATTAAAGTTAAACTTTATCTCGCTAGGGCTGCGCATATTACGCTTTCCTATTTTTTTGTCAACACTTAATTTTAAACTTTATTAAAAATCTAAACTTAAGTTTTACTCGACTAACTGATTAACTCTTGCAGCTTAAGCGTTGCTGTCTGCCGTCTCAGTGGGGTCGCATTATAGGGAGATCCAAAAACAGATCAACCTTTTTTTGAAGAAAACTTAAAATAAAACACTGTTCGCTGAGTATTTAAGCTAAACGCTCAAAAACAACACTAAACTAGACTGTTTTTAACTATATAAGTGCAAGTTAAATGAAGAAACCCAGATTCAATCTTTAATCGAAAAAACGATCCACTACTGAAATGATCAATATTTTGATCAAATGACCTAAGTTTATAATCTTTACCTATGTATATTGTTAATAACTTATGAGGGTCAAACACTGACAGTCGCAGTTATCACGCATTTAAATCATAGGTAAAAGTAGACTCTATAGATTTATACAGCTACATATTCAGTAGCAAGATAACTTTCAAAGCTATAAATGTTATTACCGACCATGAAATTTAAATTAACAAGCTAGTTGAATAACAAATGGTTATTAAGGGAAGTAGATTCTAGTGACGCTTAGTGGGCTTACAAAGATGTTGGTTTGATAATGGTATAGTTGAAATGTTGCGCTATATACAGGGATACTGATAGCGATATTATTTTTTGCCAAATTTTAGATATTAAAAAGCCGAGCTTATGCTCGGCTTTTTGGTGTCTTTAAGACTTACTCAGCAGACTGCGCGTCTTCTTGAACTTCTTCGTTCGCAGATGTGCGACCTACTAGTTCAATATAAGCCATTGGTGCATTGTCACCAGCACGGAAGCCACACTTAATAATACGAGTGTAACCACCTGGACGGTCTGTATTGCGAGGACCGATTTCACTGAACAACTTACCAACTACTTCTTTATCACGCGTGCGAGCAAACGCTAAACGGCGATTTGCTACACTGTCAGTCTTAGCCAGTGTGATTAAAGGTTCAATTACACGACGTAACTCTTTCGCTTTTGGCAAAGTAGTTTTGATGATTTCATGTTTCACCAAAGAACCTGCCATATTGCTGAACATCGCTTTACGATGGCTGCTGTTACGGTTTAATTGACGACCACTCTTACGATGGCGCATGACCCTATCCTTCTAACTAAACTAATATAGTGATTTAGATTATTCAGCTAGGCTTGCAGGTGGCCAATTTTCTAGGCGCATACCTAGAGATAGACCACGTGAAGCTAGCACGTCTTTAATTTCAGTCAGAGACTTCTTGCCTAAGTTAGGCGTTTTAAGAAGCTCGACTTCTGTGCGCTGAACTAAATCACCGATATATTGAATTTGCTCGGCTTTCAAACAGTTTGCTGAACGCACTGTTAGTTCAAGATCATCAACTGGACGAAGTAGAATAGGATCGAATTCTGGCTTCTCTTCTTTCTCTTCTGGCTCAGTAACATCACGTAAGTCTACGAATGCTTCTAGCTGCTCAGCTAAGATAGTTGACGCACGGCGGATCGCTTCTTCTGGATCTATAGTGCCGTTTGTTTCCATATCAATGATTAACTTGTCTAAGTCTGTACGTTGTTCAACACGTGCTGATTCAACCGAGTACGCAATACGTTCAACTGGGCTAAATGATGCATCAAGCAACAATCTACCAATTGGACGCTCATCGTCATCAGAGGATAAACGGCTAGATGCCGGCACATACCCACGACCACGTTCAACACGAATTCGCATGCTGATCGCACTATTATCTGCCGTTAAATGACAAATAATATGATCTGGGTTGGCAATGGTTACATCGCCGTCGTGCTGAATATCAGCCGCAGTCACAGGGCCTACACCAGACTTAGTCAGGGTAAGAAAAACTTCATCTTTACCTTCCAAAGTAACTGCTAGACCTTTAAGATTTAACAGAATTTCAATGATGTCTTCTTGTACGCCTTCTTTCGCGCTGTATTCGTGCAACACACCGTCGATTTCAACTTCGGTTACTGCACATCCTGGCATTGACGAAAGAAGTATACGGCGTAAGGCATTCCCAAGAGTATGACCGAAGCCACGCTCTAATGGCTCTAAAACTACTTTAGAACGAGTTGGGTTAATAGCGTCGATATCGACTAACCTTGGTTTTAGAAATTCTGTAACAGAACCCTGCATTTTATCCTCTCTTAACTCTTAACTTTACTTAGAGTAAAGTTCGACGATTAGTTGTTCATTGATGTCCGCAGACAGGTCTGAACGCTCTGGTAGGCGTTTGAAATTACCTTCCATTTTCTTACCGTCAACTTCAACCCAAGTCGGTTTTTCACGTTGCTCGGCTAGTTCTAGAGCAGCGATGATACGAGCTTGTGTCTTAGACTTTTCACGGATAACTACTACATCTTCTGGAGTAATTACGAATGAAGGAATGTTCACTACACGACCATTAACTAAAACCGCTTTGTGGCTTACTAACTGACGTGCTTCAGCACGTGTGCTTGCAAAACCCATGCGGTATACAACATTGTCTAAACGTTGCTCTAAAAGCTGTAACAAGTTTTCACCTGTGTTGCCCTTAAGGCGAGCAGCTTCTTTGTAGTAGTTACGGAATTGCTTTTCTAATACACCGTAGATACGACGTACTTTTTGCTTTTCACGTAATTGTAAACCGTAATCAGATAAGCGACCTTTACGAGCGCCGTGCTGACCAGGTGCAGTCTCAAGTTTACACTTAGAGTCGATAGCTCTTACGCCGCTCTTAAGGAACAGGTCAGTACCTTCACGACGACTCAGCTTGAGCTTAGGGCCCAAATATCTTGCCATGTTATTTCTCCTAACCTATTGTTAAACGCGACGTTTCTTCGGTGGACGACAACCATTGTGTGGTATTGGCGTCACGTCAGTAATGTTGGTGATACGGTAACCAGCAGCATTCAAAGCACGTACAGCAGATTCACGACCTGGACCTGGACCTTTGATGAAAACTTCTAGATTTTTTAAACCGTATTCTTGAGCAGCAGTACCTGCACGCTCTGCAGCAACCTGAGCAGCGAATGGTGTAGATTTACGTGAACCACGGAAACCTGAACCACCGGCAGTAGCCCATGATAGTGCATTACCTTGACGGTCGGTAATTGTAACAATAGTGTTGTTGAAAGAAGCATGAACATGAGCCATACCATCAGCAACTTGCTTTTTAACCTTTTTACGACGAATTGGTGTCTTAGCCATAATACTATCCCCTTATCGCTTAATAGGCTTACGAGGACCCTTACGGGTACGCGCGTTAGTCTTTGTTCTTTGACCACGTAGTGGTAAAGAGCGACGGTGACGTAGGCCACGGTAACAACCAAGGTCCATAAGGCGCTTGATATTCAAAGTAACTTCACGACGAAGATCACCTTCTACAGTGTACTTGCCAACTGCTTCACGCAATACGTCAAGTGTTTCGTCTGAAAGTTCACCGATTTTTGTGGTTTCGGCGATACCAGTCGCTACTAAGATAGCCTTAGAGCGAGTCTTACCTATGCCATAAATAGCTGTTAAACCAATAACTGCATGTTTATGATCAGGGACGTTAATGCCAGCGATACGGGCCACTAACACATCTCCTATATTTGAATTCGGTTATCATCTGTTTGAAGAGCCCGTAAGGATACTCAAACGAAGACCAAATCACAACTGAAAACACAGGCCGAGAAACCTCAGCCTGCACGACTTATAAATTAACCTTGCCTTTGCTTATGCTTAGGCTCACTGCAAATTACACGTACAACACCGGCACGTTTAATAACTTTACAGTTACGGCATATTTTCTTAACGGAAGCACGTACTTTCATTGCTCAACTCCGTAAACTGACCTTATCGACCGTAGCCTTTAAGGTTCGCTTTTTTCAGCACAGAATCATATTGATGAGACATCATATGAGTCTGTACTTGTGCCATAAAGTCCATGATCACAACAACGATAATCAAAATTGATGTACCGCCGAAGTAGAATGGCGTTTGCCATGCCATGGTCATGAATTCGGGCACCAGACAGATAAAGGTTATATACAAAGCACCTGCCAATGTCAGGCGTGTCATCACTTTATCAATGTATTTCGATGTCTGCTCGCCTGGACGAATACCTGGGATAAATGCGCCAGATTTTTTCAGGTTATCTGCTGTTTCACGTGGGTTAAAAACCAACGCTGTGTAGAAAAAGCAGAAGAAGATAATAGCCGCAGCTAAAACTATTGCATACAAAGGCTGACCTGGAGTCAACGTTGTAGCAATCGCTTGTAGCACATCAGCGACAGGACCTTCACCCTGGCCGAACCAGCTGGCAATAGTACCAGGGAACAGAATTATACTGCTAGCAAAGATTGGTGGAATAACACCCGCCATGTTTACTTTTAGTGGTAAATGCGTGCTTTGGGCAGCAAATACTTGACGACCTTGTTGGCGCTTTGCGTAGTTAACGACGATACGACGTTGTCCACGTTCAAAGAACACTACAAGATAAGTAACAGCGAATACGATTACCGCAATCAATAACAGTGCTAAAACATGTAAATCACCTTGGCGCGCCATTTCGGCTGTCGAACCAATAGCAGACGGCAGGTTAGCTACAATACCAACAAATATTAGAACTGAGATACCGTTACCGATACCACGTTCAGTTATTTGCTCGCCCAACCACATCAGGAACATAGTACCAGTTACTAAACTCACCACTGCGGTGAAGTAGAAACCGAGACCTGGGTTAACAACTAACCCGTCCATCATACCCGGTAAGCTTGTGGCAATACCGATCGATTGGATAGTAGCAAGCAAGAGCGTGCCGTAGCGTGTGTACTGGCTAATTTTCTTACGACCTTGTTCACCTTCTTTCTTAAGCTCTATAAACGGAGGATACATATGCGTTAATAGTTGCGTAATAATTGAAGCTGTGATGTAAGGCATTATACCCAGTGCTAACACCGAAGCGCGCTCAAGCGCACCACCGCTGAACATGTTGAACATTTCAACAATGGTGCCCTTTTGTTGCTCGAAGAAATCGGCAAGTACAGCGGCGTCAATCCCAGGGATTGGCACAAATGAACCTAGACGGTAAATAATGATAGCGCCCAATACGAATAGTAATCGACGTTTCAATTCCGAAAGCCCACTTTGTGCACTTTGTGTATCTTGACCTGGTTTAGCCATTAGTACTTCCTTAGTCTTCTACCTTGCCTCCGGCGGCTTCGATAGCTTCGCGAGCACCTTTAGAGGCTTTAAGGCCTTTAACGGTAACAGCGCGTGAAACTTCGCCAGATTTAACAACTTTAACGAACAGAACGTTCTTTTTAACTAGACCAGCTGCCTGTAGCGTACCTAGGTCTACCACATCGCCTTCAACTTTAGCGATCTCGTATAGGTTTATTTCTGCAGATACTAAAGATTTGCGAGAAGTGAAACCAAACTTAGGTAGACGACGTTGCATAGGCATTTGACCGCCTTCAAAACCAACGCGTACTTTACCGCCAGAACGTGACTTTTGACCTTTGTGACCACGGCCACCAGTCTTACCTAGACCAGAACCGATACCACGACCAACACGTTTACCAGCAGATTTAGAACCTGCAGCAGGAGAAAGTGTATTCAAATGCATTCGAATTACCCCTCAACCTTAACCATGTATGAAACTTGGTTGATCATACCACGTACACATGCTGTGTCTTCTAACTCAACAGTGTGATTGATACGACGTAAACCAAGACCGCGTAATGTAGCTTTATGTTTCGGTAAACGACCGATAGAGCTCTTTACTTGTGTTACTTTTACAGTTTTATTAGCCATGGTTTACCCCAGAATCTCGTCTACTCGAAGACCACGTTTTGCAGCGATCGACTGAGGAGAATTCATATTCTCAAGAGCTGAGATCGTTGCACGTACAACGTTGATCGGGTTAGTAGAACCGTAACATTTAGAAAGTACGTTCTGCACACCAGTAACTTCTAGTACTGCACGCATAGCACCACCTGCGATGATACCAGTACCTTCAGATGCTGGTTTCATAAACACAAGAGAGCCAGCATGACGTCCTTTAACAGGATGCTGTAATGTGTTGCCATTTAGGTCTACGTTGATCATGTTACGACGTGCTTTTTCCATTGCTTTTTGAATAGCAGCTGGAACTTCACGTGCTTTACCATAACCGAAACCTACTTTACCTGCGCCGTCACCAACTACAGTTAGTGCAGTGAAGCTAAAGATACGACCACCTTTAACTACTTTAGACACACGGTTCACCGCGATTAGCTTTTCAGCTAGATCAGGCTGTTGTTGCTTTGCTTCTACGTTAGCCATTGTCTACTCCTAGAATTGCAAACCGGCTTCACGCGCAGCATCTGCTAGCGCCTTCACACGGCCGTGATATTTAAAGCCACTGCGATCAAAAGCAATCTTTTCGATGCCTTTGTCAGCCGCACGTTCAGCAACCGCTTTACCAACTGCTTGCGCAGCTGCAACGTTGCCTGTGCCTTTAACTGTTTCGCTAATAGCTTTCTCAACAGTAGAAGCAGCAGCCAGTACATTACCCTCAGCGTTTACAACTTGAGCGTAAATGTGACGTGGCGTGCGGTGGATAACAAGACGCGTTGTGCCTTGTTCAATATAATTTCTACGAGTGCGTTTAGCACGACGTAGACGAGCTGTTTTTTTATCCATCGTCTTACCTTACTTCTTCTTAGCCTCTTTACGGCGTACATTCTCATCTGAATAACGAACACCTTTACCTTTATAAGGCTCAGGTTTACGGTATGCACGAATGTTAGCAGCTGTTTGACCAACTAACTGCTTATCTACGCCCTTAACTAGAACTTCTGTTTGGCTTGGAGTTTCAATCGTAATTCCTTCAGGAACTGCGAAATTAACTGGGTGTGAGAAACCAAGAGTTAAATCTAATGTTTTACCCTTAGCTGCAGCACGGTAACCAACGCCTACTAACTGAAGTTTCTTCTCGTAACCTTCATGCGTACCAACAATCATATTGTTGATTAGAGCGCGAGCAGTACCTGCTTGTGCCCATGCATTGGCTACGCCTTCACGAGGTAAAGTTGTAATAACGTTGTCGTTAAGTTGTACTTCAACTGCAGAGTTGATAGTACGCGTTAATTCGCCGTTTTTGCCTTTAACTGTGATGTCCTGGCCTTTTAATGTAACTTCTACACCGGCAGGAACATTAATTGGTGCCTTTGCTATGCGAGACATAGTTCCCCTCCGATTAAGCTACAAAACCAATGATTTCACCACCAACACCAGCACTACGTGCGGCGCGGTCTGTCATTAGGCCTTTAGAAGTTGATACGATAGCGATACCTAGACCACCCATTACCTTTGGTAATTCGTCACGTCTCTTATAGATACGCAAACCAGGGCGGCTAACACGCTGGATATTTTCAATAACAGCTTTGCCTTCGAAGTATTTCAACTCGATAGAAAGCTCAGGTTTAACATCACCGCTGATTGTGAAATCAACGATATAACCTTCATCTTTTAATACTTTAGCTAATGCTACTTTCAGCTTTGAATTAGGCATCGTTACAGATACTTTTTTCGCTGACTGACCGTTACGAATTCGTGTAAACAAATCCGCGATAGGATCTTGCAAGCTCATAGTCTTACTCCCGTGATTCTATTACCAGCTAGCCTTTTTAAGGCCAGGAATTTCACCGCGCATAGCTGCTTCGCGAACTTTGATACGGCTCATGCCGAATTTGCGAAGGTAACCATGTGGGCGGCCCGTAATGTTACAACGATTACGTTGACGTGCAGGGCTAGAATCACGTGGTAAAGCTTGTAGCTTAAGTACCGCGTCCCAACGATCATCGTCAGATGTTTTCACATCACTGATGATAGCTTTTAGTGCTGCGCGCTTTTCAGCGAACTGAGCAACTAATTTCGTGCGCTTTGCTTCGCGCGCTTTCATAGAATTCTTTGCCATAACCCTACCCTTATTTCTTGAATGGGAAGTTAAACGCTTCTAACAACGCACGGCCTTCCTCATCTGTTTTCGCAGATGTAGTGATTGTGATATCCATACCGCGTACGCGGTCTACTTTATCATAATCAATTTCTGGGAAGATGATTTGTTCACGTACGCCCATGCTGTAGTTACCACGTCCATCAAAAGACTTAGCACTTACACCACGGAAGTCACGGATACGTGGGATAGCGATTGAAACCAAACGCTCAAAAAAGTCCCACATACGCTCGCCGCGTAGGGTTACTTTACAACCAATTGGGTAGCCTTCACGTACTTTAAAGCCAGCAACAGATTTGCGTGCTTTAGTAATGAGTGGCTTCTGACCAGCGATTGCTTCTAGATCCGCAACAGCGTTGTCTAGAATTTTCTTGTCAGCTAGGGCTTCGCCCACGCCCATATTCAATGTGATCTTTTCGATCTGAGGGACTTGCATGACAGAGCTGAAACCAAACTTCTCTTGAAGTTCAGCAACTACTTTGTCTTTATATACTTCATGCAGTTTCGCCATCATTCTACTCCAACTATTAGATAGTTTTACCAGTAGATTTAAAGATACGTAATTTCTTACCATCTTCAATCTTGAAACCTACACGATCTGCTTTACTCGTTTCCGAGTTGAAGATCGCAACGTTTGATACGTCAATAGACGCTTCTTTCTCAACAATACCACCTGGCTGGTTCAATTGTGGAACCGGCTTTTGGTGCTTCTTGATTAAGTTAATGCCTTCGACAAATACTCGACCAGACTCGGTAACAACTGAAAGCACTTTGCCGCGCTTACCTTTGTCTTTACCTGCTAGAACGATTACTTCGTCATCACGACGGATTTTTGCTGCCATGATTGACTCCTTACAGTACTTCTGGGGCTAGTGAAACGATTTTCATGAACTTATCATTACGAAGTTCGCGAGTCACAGGGCCGAAAATACGTGTACCAATTGGCTGCAAGTTATCATTTAAGATAACAGCCGCATTGCTGTCAAAACGGATCAAAGAACCATCTGGACGACGAACGCCTTTCTTAGTACGCACAACTACCGCGTTTTTAACATCACCTTTCTTCACTTTACCGCGAGGAATCGCTTCTTTAACAGAAACTTTAATGATGTCACCAATCGCTGCATAACGACGGTGCGAACCGCCTAAGACTTTAATACACTGCACTTTGCGAGCGCCGCTGTTATCAGCAACTTCCAGCTGAGTTTGCATTTGGATCATGTTAATGACCTCCGGTGTAGTTATTACAACTGTCTTAAATTTGTTTAAAATCAAGACATTTAGGTTAAAAACCACTCAAAAAACAATCTAGTTGTCTCCCAAGGGCGGGCAATTGTATCAGCATTGCGGGGGTAGTGGTAGGTTATTTTTTAATTAATTTAGAATAACGAGGATGGTTGTTTTGTCGATGAAACATATTTTGCTATTTTAGCATTGATTATAAAACAATCAGGGCAATTTTATGCCCTGATTGTTTTATCACCGAATAAAATCGGCATTATTTGCCAAACAAACCTTTTAACTTATCTTTAATTTTATCTTTCGCTTTTTCTTTTACTTCATCTTCTGCCGCTTTGCTTACATCTAAGCTGATGCCAACATCATGAAATGGTCCTTTGATTCGTACTGGAATTTTAAAGCCGGTACTATCATCTTTGGTCCCCTGCCCTTCGAGTGAATCGACTATGCCTGTCACTAAGCGGTAGTTAACTGTCGTTGCGGGTAGATTAACATCCCCTTCACCACTAATACGTACTAATGGACTTAACAAACTCAGATCTGTGTTTTTACCTACGCCATTGGTAAAGTTAAAGCTACCCGTTAGCGCAGAGAAGTCAGTTTGCTGGGAATTATCAAAGCCAGTATCTAGCCCTTGTGATATTGCACCAAAGTTACCCTTAATTAGCTCTTTGCCTTTGCGAACCATTTCAGCAATGTTGGCGCCTTTTACTGCACCATCGGCAAATTCAAATGCTAGTTTACCCTGTAGGGCACTCATAAAGTCTTTTTGGCTCTGACCTGATGTTGCTAAGTCCCAATTGAGTGAGCCTTTGCCCATTAGCTTATCGAAGCCAGCGGCATCTGTCAGCAATGGTTGTGCGTCTATTTTATCTAACGAGAAGTTGGTGCTGATTTTGTAAGGAGCTTGTTTCGCATTAACTGTTACAGTGCCTTTACCATTACCTTCGTAGGCGGCAAACTTATCTAGGCTAATTTTCGCTACGCCTTTGTTAAGGTTTACAGTGAATTGATTAGCGCCAAGTTTGATTTCATTTGCTTTTAAGCCACTTGAACGGATCACCACATTCGCATCTAAGGCATTTAAGCCACTTAAATCCATTTTTGTGTCATCCCATACAATTGGTTTGGCTGGCTCGTCACTTTTAGGTTCTGGTTTCTCTGCTGGCGCTACCACCTCAGGTAAGTAAGGATTTAAGTCCAGCATACCTAAATCGATGTCAGCATTAACGGCTAAACGCTTACCTAAATTAAGCTCGCTTTTTCCTTTGATCTCTAATGCATCAAGAGTGGCGACTAATTCAGCTAGGTTGAACTTATCACCTTGCATACGCATTTTGCCACTAACACTAAATGCATTAAAGGCGCTTTCTTTAGCGTTCAGCTCGACTCCCTGCCATTTAGCAATGTCTTTTACTGAATCACCACTGAGCGCTAATTGACCTTGAATATCTTTACCTTGACCGGCTATTAAGCCTTTAAACTCAACATCAACTAACTTTGAAGTGACATCAGTTGTCACATTAAATGTATCACCTGCTATTGCTTTAGCTGGGTTATCAACTGTTACATCAAGCTCAAAGCGCTCTTGCATATAAGTGATCCCACCTTTGACTTCGAGTGATTTATGCAGTGAAGGCAGTAAGATAGCCAATTCTAAATCGCTAATTTGCTGTTTAGCTCCCGTTTGACCATCTAAATAAGTAAACGACCCACCATATATAGCCACTTCACCTAACTGAATATCAAAGTTTTCAGGTAGTTTGACTGCCTCACCTGCTTGAGTTTGCTGCTCAGGTTTCGCAGCTACTGCATCAAATAACTGCCAGTTAGCTTTACCATTTTTATCTGTTTCAAGCAGAATATTGGGTTCATTGATCACAAACTTTTCTAGTTTAAGTTCACCACCAAATAGCGAAAACCAAGGAATATGAACTGCAAGTTGCTGCATGCTTGCCATATCTGCACGTGAGCCAGTTTTCATATTGGCAAAATGCACATCTTCAAGTTCAAGCTTCAAAGAAGGAAAAACGGATAATGTTTTATCGCCTTTAATAGTTAAAGTACGCCCAGTGGTTTGCTCAACCTGCTCAGAGACTTTATTAAAAATGGCATCGGTTGGAATTAAAAACGGTGCAGCAATAATTAAAGCAACAAGCAATAATAATATGACACCAATAACTTTAAATAAGGTCTTCATGATGGTCCTTTCAAATGTGCAAATAATGTTCTTATCATAGCGGGAGTTAGCATTAAAATCATTGTGCAACGAAGAAAAATGCAATTTCCTGCATTCTACAGTGAATATATGAATTGTTACTGAAACATTTTGATACCTTTAGCTGCAAAACCATATAGCTGAATTTCGCAAAGCCGCGGGGCTTTCACAGCAAGAGCTAGCCGATGCTAGCGCCGTTTCACGCAAAACAATCAGCACGGTCGAAACATCACGCTTTACACCTTCAGTGATCATTGCATTGAAGATAGCTCGGCAGTTTGAAACTACTGTAGAGCAGTTATTTTCACTTGAATAAGCAGATTAAACCCTTTAAATGCAATCTTGTGCAGATTTAACTTATCAAGATTGCATCCCCTGTATTCTTCGGTATGATGCACAGCCCTGTTGTTTTAAGACGTTTTGCGCTAAAATTAAACAACTGAAAAATGTATTTAACCGGAGTACCATCAGGCATGAAAAAATTGCTCATTTCACCTTCACAAATGGCATTAGGCGAACAAGAAGGCCATATTTATCAAAATATTCTAAAGCAGGCTTCTGAAATCAGCTTAAACCTGATGGCGGTGAAAATAGAAAATCATCCTGAAGACTTCTTAGGTTGGTGCTATGAACTACTTAATGCTAGCCGTGACCGTATTAATCATGATTTACTCGAAACCAATCAATTACCAATTTTAAAAAAGCTTAATGACTTATTAGTTTCAGCAATTAGCTTCTTACAATTGAAAACATTACGCGTAGCGCCTTGGCCTGTAGTTAGTGTATTTATAGAGCAGCATAAAGATGTGTTAGCCCTTGATGAACAGTTACGCCTTGCCAACTATATAGCTGGTATTCGCGAGCAATCACTGAAAGAGATGATCCCTGAAGATTTATTAGCATTTAGTGGTAAACATACTTCTGCACTGGATCCAAGTAGTTATAATTTTGATGTCGAATGGTTTAGCTCTACTAAAAGCGCCAAAGCTTTTCATCAAATGCTTGCCGACCTGCCGGCATTATTTGATGAAGCATTAGCACATATACCTTTAGAAGGTGAAGTAACTGAAGCTGATTACCAAGAATTTGTGGTCAAATATTTAAAAGCCTTTACTGATAGCAATGAAAAGCCAACGCTTGCACCGGCAACTCGTCTATTAGCAATGCGCCGCCCAGATGTTTTTACACCAATTAATAACACCCGTTTAGATGCACTTTGTTCAGCATTGGCTATTACTAAATTAAATAATCGTGACTTTGCGCGTTATTGGCAGGATATTGTCCAAGCAGTTCATGGTATGTCTTGGTTTAAAATGGCAAGTGGTGACAGCGAGCTGGATCAACAACTTGTTGCAATCAAAGCATTAATTCCGTGCTTTTTCTATCATGCAGACAAAAACACGCCTGAAAACTCTAACTACATCAAGTTATTGAGCAAGCCAAAGCGTACAACTACCACTGGCACTAGAAAAGTGCGTCGTGGTAAAGAGTCTGCTGAAATACTTGTTGATCGCGCACTTGCTGCTGACGATATGCCTGAGCATATTCGCGCAAAGCGTGATTCAATTATCAGCGAAGTACAAAAAGGCCGTGGCGTGAACGAAACAATCAGCCTAATGCGTACTATTTTTGGTTAAACCACAGTAAAAAATACAAAAACCCGCTGCAACTGAGTTGTGCATGCGGGTTTTTTTACGCACCAATAAAGTGCGCAAGCTTCGTAAAAAACAATCTCCTCCTTTCACTATAAATATTTATACCTTTGTTTATAAAGTAATTTAAATATAAATTATTGCTTTTCATTTAACTTGGCACAAGCAGTGCTATTACCCTAGTAGACAACTAAAAATAGGATCCGCAATTATAGACTGCAATCTAATTAATAATTGCGAGCCAAAAAATCAGCATAACAACAGGATACCAAACATGTTAAAACTAAAATCAGCAATTGCGATCAGCACACTTGTACTCATGGGTGCAACATCTACAGCAGCATATGCAGAAGTAACAGCCAATGCCGCAGCAACTTCAAACTACTTATGGCGTGGTCAAGAACAAACCGGTGGTGATGCTGCAATTTCAGGTGGTATTGATTATGCCAACGAATCAGGTTTTTATGCTGGTACTTGGGCTTCAAATGCAAGCTGGGCCGATGAAATGACCTACGAGCTTGATCTCTATGCTGGTTTTGGTGGCGATATTAATGAAAATATGAGCTATGACGTTGGCTACATCTATTACGCTTACCCTGATGCAGCTTCTGGCGCAGACGCTGATTTTTCTGAAATTTACGGTAGCATCAGTATGGGTGGCTTTAGCTTTGGCGCATCAGTTCTTGCAACTTCAGCCGCAAGCGGTGATGGCACAGACTTTGGTGATTCGTTATACCTGACTGCAGATTACGGTTTCGCAGTTGGTACTAATGGCACTGAAATGGCCTTACACTTAGGCCACTACTCTGGTGATTTTATTGGTGATGACGATATCATCGATTACGGTGTATCTATCTCTAAAGATGGCTTCACTTTTGGTCTATCAGATACCGATATGGATGACAGTGATATTAAGGCTTACGTTGCTTTTTCAATGGACTTTAGCCTATAAAAAGAATGTGTTACTTGCTGCAACACTAAGGGCCGTAAGGCCCTTTCTCGATCTTGGTAAGCGGTAAGCGGCTAAGTTCATATTTTATATCAAGACTTACCCTCAACTCAGACTGCTTATAGCTTAAAACTTACAACTCCTATGGCACACTGTGCCCTGTTGAACCTTGCCAAATACGATACCATTGTTCACGACTGAGTTTTAACTGCTTAGCGGCAACAGCCGATTTAACACGCTCAATGTTGCCAGTACCCAGTACCACTGATGGGGAACTTGGGTGCATTAATAACCACGCGTAAACCACTTGATCAATAGAACTTGCACCAATTTCGCTGCCGACTTGCTCAAGTACTTGACGCAGGCGAATCGCTTTTTCATCATTTTCTGCAAAAATGCGACCGCCAGCCAAAGGTGACCAACACATAGGTTTAATATCAAGTAACTGACATTGGTCTAAACTACCATCATCAAGTGCTTGCATTTCATACGGTGAAAATTCAATTTGATTGGTCACCAATTCAAAATCAAGACGCGACTGCAATAAACTTAGTTGTGATGGCGTAAAGTTTGATACACCAAAATCGAGTACATCACCATTTTGCTTAAGAGTAGTGAATGCCTCAGCTACTTCGTCTGCATTCATCAAATAATCAGGGCGATGAATAAGTAATGCATCTAATCTATCGGTATTAAAATGCTTTAACGATTGCTGTGCTGAGCTAATAATATGTGCGGCACTCGAATCGTAATGATTAGCTTGGCCTGCTAACCCTAAGCTTGCAAAAGCAGGTTTGATACCACACTTAGTAATAATTTTGATCTCATCACGAATACTTGGCTTTAAAGCTAAAGCTTTACCAAACTCTGCCTCACAACCATATCCACCGTAAATGTCAGCGTGATCGGTGTGCCTTACACCGGCTTCAATTGTTTGCTCAAGAAAAGTTAAACACTGTTGTGGAGTAATTTGCCAATCTAATAATCGCCAAAACCCAAGTACTAGTTCGTCAATAGCGCGATCTGAGCTGTTCATAATTCCACCTTTATTTTTGTAAAAAATATTGTCCCGGCAAGTTCAATGCAAGTACCAAAACAGTATCCCTATCAGATAATTAATAAGCCATGATAATTTAATTGACCTTATTGATGTATTATTCTACATAATAAATAAGGTATTAATAGCTGAAAGTTATACCAGCACATGCATTAGCACATCAGTTTTATTCAGAGCTTTACCTTTTTTTGATGGCACAGGTAACGTAATAAACTTTTTGGATTAAATGAGGCTACAGATGAAAGACTTAACCCACACTATATACAGGCTGATGGCTTGCCTTTTACTCACGGTTAGTCAGTTGAGCTTTGCGGCAACCGCTGAACAAGAAGTCACTCATTTGCTCAGCTTTATCGCGCAAAGCAACGCGACTTTCATTCGTAACGGTGATCAACACACCAGCACCGAAGCCGCTGATCATCTTGCTATGAAATACCGCAAAGGCAAACGCTACGCTAAAACCGCTGATGAGTTTATTGAAAATCTTGCCAGTAAAAGCTCATGGAGTGGCAAACCTTATACCGTTATTCTCAAAGATGGTACAAAAATAATCAGTAAAAAATGGCTTACAAACGAGTTAGCTCATTTTAGAACCACAGAAAAGCCGCAATAAGTGCGGCTTGGTTTCACTCTTAGGAGGGGTGATTTAAATTCTGAAATACAAACGATTCTTGAGCTGATATTTGTGAGTTCAAGAAATTGCTTAACTTTCATATTATTCATTTAATGAAGTATCATATGCAAACATAGCTGAACATTTTGTGAACACAACCTTAAAATAATAATCAAATAAAAATAAAATAGCAAAGTTGTAAACTAGATAGTACTTGCACCTGATTTTGCCACGAATGCTAAAACGAAACACAAAAAATAATCACCGATTTTAACTAAAAGTGAAAGCCACACAACAGCACAGTAATCAAATAGTAGCTCTGTAAGTGATACTAGCATTATCACTATAATTTCGTCATGCTGGATAGTAATAACATTTTGGCTTGTCTAATTTCAGCGCGCAAACAGCTGCATAGTTGTTTGATGTTAAAGCGAATAATAAACCCAATTAATACACTCAGCTATGCATATCTGCAGCGCCTTTTCATTAGCACTGAATTATAAGCCTGTAGAGCTATGACACTTTAATTTCGTTCTTTAATTGATAACCAGAAAGGCAAGCGATAGTGGATTTCTATAGGCAATATTTCACTCAAGTGCCGTAGAGTTTTATCTGTATCCTTTGTTGAAAAAGTCCCTGTAACTTTATACTTCGCAAGCTGCGGTTCAACACTGATAACACCCCGTCGGTAACGAGCAAGTTCGGCAATAAAATCGGTTAATTTGCTGCCATTTGCTTGTATTTTATGCTCAAGCCATAACGGCTTAGTTGTGAGTAAATGTTGTATTAGCATAATACTGTTTATATCAAAAACAGCTTGCTGCGTGGCTTTCAATCTAAGTAACTCTACGCCCTGCTTGGGTCGAAGCTCCACAACCCCTTCATAGACTTCAACTAAAGTGCGATACTCTTGTTGCTTGACAGTAAAACGTGTACCAATTGGCACAGCTTTTCCATCTCGCGTGGTCACATATAAAGGGGCTGTATGGCGTGCGCTGGTGACAGATATTTCTCCTTGTAATAAGTGTAATCTTCGTGCTGACTGATCGAAGTCAATATAAACGAGAGTATCTGTATTCAAAGCCATGATCGTACCGTCATTTAGGGTAACGGTTTTAATTTCTCCAACGGCAGTAACATATTCACGCCCACGAGGTTGGCTTGCTCGCCCCGCAAAAATCAAACTCAGATTCGCTAGGCTAAAGAGACCTAATACAAGTAGCTGTCGCCGTGATAATCCCTTTTTCTTACGTGCTAATACTGCACGACTAAGTTCAGATTGCGGAGCTTGATGAAATGTCTCCTGCAGTTGCTCTAACCGCTGCCATACTAAGGCATGTTCGGGCTCAGCCTCATACCAAGTTTTAAAAGCACTTTTATCATCTTGGCTAACATCTTCAGCCCATAATCTAGCCATCCAAACCGCGGCTTGTTGTATTGTCTCAGGCGAGATTTGCGTCATGATTAAAACAACATTTCTAGGTTAACCATTAAACAACTTTGTAATGCTCTGGCTATGTATTTTTCTACCGACGACACAGAAACATTTAATTGCTTTGCTATTTGTTTATAACTCATATTTTCAAGCTGACGCATCAATAATGCTTGGCGGACTTTTTCGGGTAACCGCTGCAAAAGATTATCTATTTCCGTCAGCGCTTCAATCATTAGCAGCTGAGACTCTGCAGATGCCGACAGAGCAATAGGATCATTTGCAATTAACTCTAAATACGCAGCTTCTACATTGCGCTTGCGATACAAATCTATCACCAACCCTTTAGCAATATGCGTTAAATAACGCCGAGAGTCTCGCATGCTTGGTAGTGTTGTTTTTGCTAACATGCGCAAATAAGTATCTTGTACTAAATCTGCTGTGGTTTCAGGACAACCTAAGCGGCGTTGAATATAAATAGACAGCCAGTTACTGTGCTTTTTATACATATCATCAATACACGCTATATTGACAGGATTGCTTATCATTCTGTATCACCCCTAAAAATGAATGCGAATGATAATACTTATTAATTGCAGTTAATTCAAGGCAAACCTCCTTTTGCCTTTACATTAACTTGTGAATAAAGAGAGTTTTTAAAACTTTTTCTCAAACTTTAAACTGACACTGTTTTTATCATAACTATATAGCCAATCTACATTACTGTTAACAGCAGTATGATTTAAGGTAAAAATTGGTGTCATACTAAATACAGCTAGATTTGGCATGCTTACAATCAGTGTGTAATTTTGCTCAAGGTCTTTACGCTTTTGCGCCAATAAAGCACTATACTGTTCATATTTACGCGATCTGAGCGATGCAAAGAAAGTTGTCTCTACCCCATTACTCCAGCGCTTATTGACACCAAATCTACTCGAAAATAATTGGTAAGCATGTACCTGTTCACTGTTATTCTTTTTACTGTAATCTAGACCACCAAACAGTAACCATTGTTCATTAAGCTGATACCAAAGGGTATTGTAATTTGCCAATTGTGTACCGGATTGATAACTATAGTGCTGAGGTTGATAAGACTGCTGTTCAATTTCAAGCTCAAGTTTTACATTTAGTTTTTTCGACAGGTTTGTTAGCCAATCAAGCTTAACACCCGCAGCACTGTAAAGCGTACTATTGCCTAATGCATTGTATTTAAATTGCCCAGATGCTGAAAATTGCTCATAAGCCGTTTGATAGCTATAACCTAAATTAGCAATCACAGTGTGCTCATTATATTCACTGTTACTTAGATAATTACTGCCATACGCAAGACCTCGGAAACTCAATCCGTGGTGACCAGAATAAGCGAATCGTTTACTAATATTTGCATCAAAGTCAACACCGTCTCCCGATACAGCCTGAGGGGTTTCACGCTCAATTAAACACTCTTCGCTCGGCAGCGAAAGCAAACACGTATAACTTTGTGATGACTGATTCAAGTTATCGCTAAAACTTGGCCCTAACGCAAAAGACCCCCGCCAAGCTTGACGATAGTTAAGCGCATCAATAAAACTATTTACAGTGTGGCGTACACCGTCAACCTTAGGGTTGTCATTTGGTAACTGCTCAGCAATATGTTCAAACAATATAAGCGCATCAGTATTTTTATTATTATCAAACAACACCCGCGCCAACTCTAATTGACTAGGTAAAAAGTCTTGTCGCTGAGCTAATACAGCCAAATGTTGCTGTTCAGCTTCGTTTAAACGTCCAGCAGATCGAGCAATCGCACCTTGCGCATAATGAGCTAGCATTACATCGTAATTTTTTAGTGCCACATAGCGAGATAAAAAATCTTGTGCTGCTGGCCATTGTTTATGCTGAACTAACAAATAGACTGCTTGGCCTAATTCATGAACATTGTTATTAACTTGGATTTGCTGACCATTAATTGTAAAAGAGGAAGACTTAGCTGAATCATGCGCCGCATCGGCAACCATTGAATGCTCATTTTGTTTTATATTTTGCTCTATACGTTGCTGTAAATGTAATCGCGTTTCAGTCGATGCAGATAAGAGAGGGGAGTTTAACACTAACATTACTACCCATAATTGCACTGTATTACGGTAATAATGACTTTTATTTTGATGGTTCATAATAATACTCAAAAGCGTCAATTAAAGGGGCCAAATATTAGCCCCAACTAAATAATTGCGATTACTTTTTAGTTCCACCAAACGCAGTATCTAATTGACGATCAGCAAAGGTAGCAATACCTGCAAGTGACGCAGCATCAGCACCAAAGAAATGGCCTGTAGCTACACCCCGAGAAGTACCATTTGCTAACGAGGTACCATTAAATGCAGCTGTGGATGATGTTATGTTTGCATTCACTGTTAATGAAAGAGATGAATTAGCTAGGCTACCTGTTAACTTCTGAGCACCAAAATCAGCCGTAAAATCGCCTGTAAGTTGATTATTACCACTGAACTTATTTACTCCTTTAACTGCATAACTAGCTATACCACTTACTGGTACTGTCGTGTTGGTATTATTACCAACATAATATACTGCGCGGTCGTTGCCATTACCGTTAAAATCTTGTGACCATTCACCAAACCAGACATCGCTAGTACCCACTTTTGCAAAATTAAATGTGCCAGTACCACCATGACCCATGCTTAAAGAGTGAATACCGTTAGTTGGTTGGGCATAAGCTGATAACGCCTGAAAATCAACTTTCTGTTGAGTAGAGCCCATTGCCGCAATGCCAATACCAGCTCGACCTGCTACATGAGGACCACCATTAACCGTAGACTCTCCTACTTCAATATTGGTATTGTCATTTTGAGTACCTACGTAATTTGCATGGGCAGCAAAGCTAAAAGTGGTTGTAAGTACGGCGAGTGTTGTGAATAATTTGTTCATTTTTCAGTTCCTTTTAAATAAAAAATCAATGAAATAAAAAGCACAACTAAGGTGCTTTCATTAACTACACCGAACGAAAAATAAAAACCCACAAAAAATAATAACTATTTAGTTTGTGGGTTTATTTTTTAAGCTAATTCAATAAATTAAAAGTTCATTTGTAGTTTTAACTTCACAGTTCTACCAGGAGCTGGAACGCTCGAACGAACCAGTGGGTCAATATAATAAAGATCAGTCAAGTTAGTGGCTACTAACTCAACGTTAAGGCGCTCACTCCAAATATACTTTGCGTATGCGTCAAAAGTCAGCGCTTTATCTCGCTCAAGATCTTCTTCAGTTTTACTGGCTGATAAATACACACTTCGTAATCCGGTTTCTAAGGAATTTTCGAAATAACGACCACCAAGGCTCAAGTTAACCGAGTCATTAGGAATAGCTTGATCACTTAAGTAACCACCTGCAAAACCAGCATGTACACAATTAGGAACAGAGCCCTCGACAGGGTCCTGAGTAATTGCAAGGCTTTCATCACAGACTTCATTCTTAGTCATGTGAGATAAACTTAAATCAGCAAAAAACGAACCATTGTCATAGCGGCCTTGAAACTCAAATCCTTGCAGCGTTTGCTTATCAATATTATAAAAACGAAGTAAATTACCTGAGCGTTCTATGACATCTTTTGTTTTATGATGAAAGTAGGTTAATTTAATGTCCCCTTGTTCAAAGTTATGTACAAACGCAGTTTCATAATTATAGGTATGCTCTGGTTTAATATCTGTGTAAGGGTTGTTATTAGCCGAGAAGCCTAAAGTACTTTCGAACATACTCGGGAAGCGGATGCCCTCGGTATAACGTATGTACACTCGACTATGTTCATTAAGTAAATAAGTTGCAGCAAATCCTGGAGCCCAGTGGCTGCCCTTTTTTTTACCGCCCTCAATTGGCTTCTCGTACTCATTAACAGGCCCACCCGCTTGGCGACAACTGCCTTCTATATAATTAGCTACGTTATTCAATTCACCGTTAACACATATATTATTTGCTCTGCGGTATTTACCCTCACCATTATGTAACCAAGGCTCTAAATTGACTTTATTTTTCATTTCTCGGACATCTTCAAGGTAGCTTAAAAAGTCTTCAAGGCCTGCAGCATCGCCTAAGAAAAGATCGCTATACTGCTCTCTCTCTTGCTCCCTTATTTCTTGATGTTCCGCTTCTGTGTAAGCTGTTTTATACTCTAAATATACCCCTTCAGCGGCAGAGTGCTCTTTCGTAAAGCGCTCATCCTCAGCCGCAATTCGGCTTGATAAAAAGTCATCAATCGCCCAATAACTTTTATAACTCGCACCAGCTGAAAGTATCAGCGACTCACTAGGCATCCATTTAAAATTAAACTGCCCTTCAAGCTCTTCTCGTCTGCCCTCACGAGGCCAGTGCTTCCAACCATCGACTGTACCGCGATATTCATCTTCTGAGCGAATTTTATGATATTGATAACGCGCTGACATAGTTAGCTCCAACTCATCCGATAACATCATTTGGTTACTTACATCAAAACCAAAACGATTCTCACGGTTATTGGCAACTGCTGTATTACGTATTATTGGGCTTGCATCAGGATCCGCTAACTCCCAAATAGCATTAGCGTAATTTGGGAACCCCCCAGCAGAGTTAGTATTGCTAATGGTATGAGTGCTCCAGAGGTTTGAAGTGACGTTAATAAACTTACTTTTCGGGTTCCACTGATATTTTATGTTATAGGCTTGTGCTTCAACTTTACTAAGAGGCCATTGTGCCATTTCACCATTTTCACCTATGTCACCAGCTCGACTTGCCATAATTTCACCGTATTGCGCATTAGTGATACGTGCACCGAGGTTTAATTGCTGGTTTTCACTAATATTAAATTCACCTTTGAGTAAAAAAGATTCCAACTCGCTGGATGTATTTGGCACTTCATAACCTGGTCGTTGACGGTGCGCTAAAGAACGCGGATTCATTTTAGTAATATTAAACTCTTGGTCATTAGGCTGATTGTAAAACTCTGATTTTTTGGTGCCACTAAAATAGTTGCCCTTATTACGATATGCATAGGCGGCGAGTAATTCATAGTTATCTTGGCGCGTAGCTAGCGCTAAACGATAAGCATAGTCTTCACCAGACAAGGGGTTATTTTCTTTATCACCACTCATCTCTTTCCATAAAGAAGGGTCGCCGTAAGCAAAATTAGGTGTCATTTGCGGGAAACCTTCCACCTCCCTGTAATCCTGCCCAGTCAATAAAGTCGGCAGCTTAGGAGCAACGGCATTATTACTACTTTCCATTACAAGACCCCCACCGCTGGTTTCCCCTTCAAGCAGTACGTCGCTAGCACTAATAGTGCTAACTTGTACCCCCCCACCAACTGAAGTATGTGCATTTGGAGTTAGTGAAGGGCCTTTTATTGCTTTAATACTGCCAATTAAATTTGAATCAACATAATTACGATTTGAAACGCCGCGATAGCCGCGCCACACTGTAATTGCTTGCTCAGTACCGTCTATTGATAATGGCACTCGCCCTGGTCCTTGTACCCCGCGAATACTCGGGTCAACACCCCCACCATTTCGTGCATCACCGCTGTAAATATTGAGCATACCTTTAAACAAATCAGCAGCATCTTTACCCTTATATCGCTCTATTTCATCTATTGATGTATATACCGTTGATATATCATCATCATAAATTGCATGCTTACCAGCTTCATCACGAGTGACACCATAATTATCTCCAGTAGCCACATTGATGGTATCTAATATCATTCTATTTTCGCTAGCTTTAGCTAAAATTCGATACGAGCCATCTGTTTGAGCCACACTATAAAGCCCACTATTAGAGAGTAGAATATTCATAGCCTGCTCAGGACTATAACGACCTTGTAATGAAGGGCTTTGGGTTTTTTGCGACAAACTAGCATCTAAATGAAACTCTATACCTGCGGTGATCGCCAGCTGATTTAAACTATCATCAAGCTTACCTGCGGGAATATTAAAGGTATGAATCTGCGGTGTAGCCGCATATGACACCCCGGGCGCTGCTAAACTAGCCATTCCAAGATGGGCACTGAGCAATAAGGTGAGTAATTTAGGTTTAGGTAAAAATTTCATGTCGACTTCCTTTCTTGTAGTTAGGTATTAACTAAGCAATACACCGAATGAAAGTGACTATTCCTCAAAAAATAATTTAATTTTTAATCTTTCACTATCTTGTTTACCCAAAAATGAATCATCTTAATGAAGACCGACAAAGTAATTTTGTTATCTAATTACAGGAAAATGTAAGTGAAATATTACTTGCACCTAATCTCGCTACTGGGTATAAAAATAGTTATCAACATTTAATAAGAAGCGAAAAGCCATGCAGCAACATGACCACCAACCACTTACAGACTTTATTGAATATCCACATGAACAGATGCTTGAACGCGCTAATGAGTTTTTAACGACAAGCCAGCGTCGTCATACAATTCGTAGTTTTAGCGACCGACCGGTGCCAAAAGATATTATTCAAACCTGCATTAAAGCCGCAGCTACAGCACCAAGTGGTGCAAACCACCAACCGTGGCATTTTGTAGCAATTAATAGTAGTGATGTGAAAAAGCAAATTCGTGAAGCAGCCGAGAAATTAGAACGCTCATTTTATGAAGGCCGCGCTGGTGAAGAGTGGTTAGATGCTCTAAAGCCATTAGGCACTGATGCCAGCAAACCTTATTTAGAGCATGCACCTTGGCTAATTGCCGTATTCAGCCAAAAGAAAGGCGGCTTAAATACTGATGATAAAAACACCAACTACTATGTGCATGAGTCAGTCGGTATTGCCACCGGCTTTTTAATTCAAGCATTACATCGCGCAGGGCTTGCAACACTAACTCACACACCTAAACCAATGAGCTTTTTAACCGACATTTGTGGCCGCGACAAAGACAACGAACGCCCCTATATGCTGCTCATTGCCGGTTACCCAAGTGATGATGCTACTGTGCCTAATCATGCCTTGGTGAAAAAATCACTCGACGAAGTTGCGACCTTTATTTAGGTTTAAAATCCACCGCTAATGTGTCGCCGGCGTTAAGCCCGGCGATAATATGCTGTTTAGCATTAATCACCTCCCCTAAACGAACAAAGCGGCGCTCAATCTTTTGCTCGTTAATAACATATACCATGGCTAATTGACCGTACTCATGCACCCAACTTGGCTCAATTAAAATTCCTTGCTCGGTATCCAGTGGCAAGTGAAGCTGTGCATATAAACCAGGCATCAAGTTTGATTGTGTTGGCAACTCTAAACGAATTAACATACTACGTGCAGCACTATCGGCAATCGGAACAATTTCACTCACCACCGCAACAGCGGTTATATTAAGTGAAGGCAAACTGACCGTTAAGCTTTGACCCAGTGTGAGGCTAATTGCCTGACGTTCTCGCACATTAAATTCAAGCTGTAATTGTTGTGGATTATAAAGTGCCAATAAAGGTGAACCAGGCACTGCGGTATCACCTGGTTCAACTAACCGCTCTACAACAACTCCAGAAATGGGCGCTTTTATACGGGTAAATTCAAGTGCGACTTGTGCTTGGGTTTGCTGTTGCTTGGCAACAGCTAAGCTTGCGGTTAAGTTATCAAATTTCGCTTTTGCTTCATCATTATCACTAACCGATACCAACCCTTGTGAATATAAGTCAGTTACGCGCTTAAGCTGTTTATCAGCTTGTGTAAGTGACGCTTGAATGGCTTTTATTTGCGCATCACTTTGTGCCAATTGCGCTTTAAAATCGTCTTGCTGCAAAGTAATGAGAACATCGCCTTGCACAACACTATCACCAGCACGTACATTTAAACGTTCCACTTGTGCCATCACTCGTGACGAAATTTGCGTGTTTTGTTTTGCAATCACAGTACCGGGAACATCTTCACTGCGCTTGATCGCCGTCCGCTCAACGGTAGCGACTTTTCCCTCATATGTCGTTGCTAATACGGGTTTATTTCCTGCGGCTTGTTTATTTGAAAAGCTGCCTGCCATATAAAGCACGGCAACAATAATCACTAACAACGCAATGATTGAGCCGAACAGTTTTGATTTACCTTGCATGAGCTTCATCCTCGGTTGTTTGTGTGTTCGCAAACACTAAATAATAAACTAGCGGCACCACAAACAACGAAAACAATGTTGATGCCACAATGCCAAAAATAATAGCGATAGCAAGACCACTAAATACGGGGTCTAACGTAATCACTAAGTTGCCTAATAAAGTTGTGCCAGCAGTCAGTAATACTGGCCGCATCCGCGTTGTGCCTGCGGCAATCAATGCCGCTTTTATTGCCATCCCTTGCTCGCGAGCTTGATTAATAAACTCAACTAAAATAAGCGAGTTACGCACCACAATACCAGCAAGTGCTATCATGCCGATCATCGCTGTTGCGGTGAATAGCACAGGCTCTGGAGCACCGGCTATGGAGCGCTCACCAAACTGATTTAATAACCAAAAACCCGGCATAATACCAATCACAGTAAGTGGAATAGCCGACATAATAATCAGTGATAAACTGGCAGATTGCGTTTGTATTCGTAAAATAATAAAAATGGCGGTTAACGCAAAAGCAAACGCAATTCCCATATCTCTAAACACATCAATTGTGATCCGCCATTCACCTTCACCACTAAACGTTACATGCGTGCCTTGTGGTAATTGCCAAGCCTGAGTTCCACCGTTATTAAAAAAGCTGCGGGCTAACCAATTTGTTTGCTCAAAATCATCGCTACTTACATTTAAATCAGCGTTTACGTCCGCAATGATTTCTGCAGGAGTACGGCCATTAAGCTCTGCCATCACGTATACAACCTCGCGTTGGTCTTTACGCATAATCGGTTTTGCGACATTTAGGTTATGAAATTCACCCAGCTCAGATAAAGCCACCAACGGTCGTGGCGCACTAGTTAAACCAAACTCATTAGTTGATTTTGCCAGCTCTCTATCACCTCTGATTTGTATAGCAAGCAGTTGCGCTAATTGGTTTCGCTGCTGATATGGTAATTGCATTTTGATCTCAACGGGCTGCGTTTCACCACTGACATACATTACGCCCACATTTTTACCCGCAGATGCAATCGTTAATGTATTGGCAATATCTTGTGTTGATACCGCCGACAAAGCCGCCTTGGCTTTATCGGTAATAAAGCGCTGCATCGGAGCCGTGGCTGCAATACTTGTATCAACTTCAACTACATGGGGCTCTTGCTTCAGTCGTAGTGCAACTTGTTGAGCCGCTTGATGGTGGGTTTGCGTATCAACAAACGGATCACGATACACTTCAGCCACTAAGGTGCTAAATACTGGCGGCCCGGGTGGAACTTCAACCACTTTTATCACAATGCCATTAACGGCCAATGGCTCAAGCTGTTTACGTAAACGCATCACGACACCATGAGACTGTTGCTCGCGCTGCGCTTTGTCTAATAGTAATACTCTAAGCTCAGCTAAATTAGCGGCCTCACGGCGATAATAACCGCGCACCATACCATTAAAATCCATGCTTGATGGTTGCCCAACATACGCAGCTATTTCACTTACTTCACTAAGCTGCCATGTTATAGCTTGTACTTTACGAGCGGTCAGTGTTGTTTGCTCCAGATTCGTCCCCTCGGGCATATCTATCAGTACTTGTAGTTCATTTTTATTATCAAACGGCAATAACTTCAGCGGCACCATTCGCATCACGGGCAGCAATGCACTGATAATAAATAATCCTAAGGTTGCCCATAAAATCAGTTTTGCGCGCCCTTTACTGGCCAGTAAAGGCGTTAATAAGCGTTCATAAATAGCTACTTTAGGGGAAGTTAAATCATTGTGCTCAACAACCGGTTCTTTTAATAACTTCATGGCAAGCCAAGGAGTTACAAAGAATGCCACAATGGTTGAGACCATCACGCTTACAGGCACATTAAATGCCATTGGTGCCATATATGGGCCCATCATGCCAGTGATATAAGCCAAAGGAATAAAAGCCACCATGATGGTCAGTGTCGACATTAATAATGCACCACGTATTTCGCTCATTGCAGCGACAATCTGTTGTTTTTTATTGCCTTTGTTTTGTAAAAAACGGCTAATATTATCAATGCCCGTTATCGGATCATCCACCAGCAAGCCCAGTGATAATATCAATGCAAATAACGTTACTCGGTTGATGGTGTAACCAAACGCAAAATCGAGGCTTAAGGTTATGCCATAACAAATTGGCACAGCTAAACCAACAACGATAGCGGGTCGCCAGCCTAAGAACACGCCAACAAAAATCACTACGGTAAATACCGCAAACACTAAGCTTGAGGTTAAGTTATTCACTTTTTCGTTAGCGGTTTGCCCGTAATCTCTAAGTATTGTGTAATCTATTTGCGAAGGTAAAAAATTAGTTTTTAAATCAGCCATCATTGCGTGTACATCATTTGCGACCGCGACTGCATTTGTGCCCGCTTTTTTAGCAACACTTAAGGTGACTAAAGGATGCTCTTGTGTGGTATCAGATTGCGCTAGCCACTGATAATTTTCAGGCTCACTTGGTCCATCGAGTACTTTTGCAATATCTTTTAAATAAACACTTTTGCCGTTAATAACATTTACAACAAGCTGCTCAATCGCGGCTTTTGTTCGTAACACATCACCAGCTTGTAGCATGATTTGTTGCTCTGCATTAACAACACTGCCAACCTGAGATAATTGATTAGATACACTCAGTGCATAATAAACATCGCTGAGCGTAGTTTGATGAGCTGCTAGGGCCGTCGCATCTAAATTGACCGTTAAAGTGCGTTTGCGCCCAGCAATCACTTTAACTTCACTGGTGTTTTCTATGCGCTGTAAACTATTCGCAATTTCGTTAGCAAAACGGGTTAACTCATAGTCGTTATATAATTTAGGATCTTTACTAAATAAGCCTAGCATCACAATCGGCACGTCATTTACTTCGACCGGGCGCACCTGCCATGAGCTAATAACTGACGCCATGGTATGTTGATAACTATATAGTTTGGCGTAAGTATCGAGGATTGCTTGTTCACGATCATGACCCACAGTAAAGCGCAATGTCACCACTGTGCCATTACTTTGTGTGGTTGAATAAATATGCTCAACACCGCGTAATTGCGCCAATAACTTCTCGAGTGGTTGCGTGACCAGCCTTGCCACTTCGGGAGCTTCAATGTTAGGAGCTGAGACATAAATATCCAGCATCGGCACCACTATTTGCGGTTCTTCTTCACGGGGAGTTTGCTGCAGCGCCATAATGCCAAGCAACACAGCCATTACAAAAATAATGATAGGAATACGCCCGTTAAGACTATTTTTTACTGCACTGTCGAGCTTATCCATTTGGTTATTCCTTACAAAATAAACCATAGAGCGTGGCTAACATAGCCTGTGCGTTGTCGTTAATCACCCGATAATAGATGGTCTGGCTTTCGCGACGAGTACTAACAATATTTGCTTTTCGTAGTGCAGCCAAATGCTGCGATAAAGCAGACTGTGCAAGTGGTACAGCCGCATTTAATTCAGAAACACTCATTTCACGCCCCTGCAAAGAGCACAAAATCATTAAACGGTTTTTATTTGCTAAAATTTTTAATAGCTGCTCAGCATGCTCTACGTTATTAGCCATAGCTGCAAAGTCGATAGTCATAGTTCCACTCTTATATTCAAAGTACAGCAGATTATAGTTAGCTATATTAGAAAAGTCTAATATTATAATTTACTAATGTAGCTTTATCTAATATATTAAATAGTAACAGTCACTATTACTAAGGTTAACCGTGAAACTAAACGATGCTCTTCGCTTGATAGCAGGTGTAATGATTTGCATATCATTGTTACTACAGCAATTTCATGATCCATTGTGGATTTGGTTTACAGTGTTTATTGCTCTAAACTTAATTCAATCAGCATTTAGTAAATGGTGCCCGATGATCACTCTTTTAAAAAAACTAGGTTTCGAGGAATAACATGCTTACTTCAATCCCAGATCTAATGAAAATAATTACGCCAAATCAACGCCGCATTGAGGCTACACAGGCCAAGCAAGAAATTGCTGGCAACAAAGGGCTATTAATTGACGTACGTGAACCCGCCGAACATGCGGCAAAAGCAGCTATCGGCGCAATTAATATTCCCCGAGGTTTACTAGAAATGAAGTTAATGGAAATCGAAAAAGACCCAGCTCGGCCAATTTACTTACACTGCGCCAGTGGCGCACGCGCAACATTAAGCGCTGAAGCACTTACCCGCGTTGGTTATGAAAACGTCACCGTTATTACCTGTCATGCAGAACAGGTTTGCCAAGTATTTTAATGCAATTGGCATAACAGCTTCACATAAAAGTCATACTGGTCGGATAAGCTCTTACTTTTAAATTTAGCGGTACAGAGCAATGACGTTTACACGAAGAAATTTTTTAAAAGCCTCGGCGGCAGGATTTGGTGTCGCCGTTTTATCATTAGGATTAACAGCTTGTCGGTTTGATGATGAAGATGACGACATTCTTGACGTGAGCTTTGCTCATGGTGTTGCCAGTGGTGATCCATTAGCTGACAGCCTAATTCTGTGGACTCGTGTAACCCCTCTAGATCCAACAACCACCAGCATTAAAGTACAATGGCAAGCAGCAACCGACCCTAACTTTGCTAATATCAGCCACAATGGTGAAACACATATAAGTGCAGCTACAGACTTCACCCTAAAAGTCGACTTACAAGGCTTAAACGCCAACACCACTTACTATTATCGCTTTAAATCGAATGGCAAAACCTCACCTATTGGTGCAGGTAAAACACTACCAACAGGCAGCATTGATAAAGTGAAATTTGCTGTTATATCGTGTGCCAACTACCCCGCAGGCTTTTTCCATGTGTATGGTGAAATAGCCAAGCAAACAGACATAGACGCTGTATTGCATTTAGGTGATTACATCTATGAATACGGCAATGATGGCTACGCTACTGAAGATGCTGGTATTTTAGGCCGTTTACTGCCAGAAGATAACAGTGACGAAATAATTAGCTTAGCTGATTACCGTAACCGCTACGCTCACTATCGTACTGATTCAAACTTACAAGCTGCGCATAGTAACTGTGCATTTATTACTGTGTGGGATGACCACGAAATTACCAATGACACATGGCGAAATGGCGCAGAAAACCATAATGAAGGCGAAGGTGAATTTAGCGAACGTAAGCTACATGCCCTACAGGCCTATTTTGAATGGATGCCAATTCGTAATGTAGCTGATAAAGAAAGAATTTACCGTCGCTTTGAGTTTGGTAATTTAGTCTCTTTATACATGCTAGACACGCGTGTACTCGCCCGTGATGAACAGCTAAACTATGCTGATTTTGACCTAACCAGTGCACAAGGACAAAGTGATTTTGCAAACGCACTAAGCTCACCATCGCGCGCATTACTTGGCAATGAGCAGCTAACATGGCTCACTGATGGCATGACAACATCAAACTCAAAATGGCAGGTACTTGGCCAACAAGTACTGATGACCAAAATGCATTTGCCGTTTGAAGTACTGCAACTACTAGTGAGCTTACAAATAAGTCAAGCAAATGGCGGCGACACAAATGCATTATTAGCACAAGCATCGGCATTATTTGCTGAACTTGCACAAATCAAAGGCCGCGTGCTTGCAGGCGATCCAAGTGTTACTGATGCCGAACGCGCTCGAGTTGATACTACTGCACCATACAATTTAGATGCATGGGATGGTTACGCCTACGAACGTGAAGTGCTGCTTGGTACTGCCATTGCCGCACAAAAGAACTTAGTGGTTTTAGCGGGTGATACTCATAACGGTTGGGCTGGGCAATTAGTTACTGATGCTGCAAACCCAATTGCAGCGTCACAAAATGCCGGTGTAGAATTTGCTACCTCTTCTGTGTCTTCGCCTGGTCTTGAAGAATATCTAGCACTGAATACGCAAGGGCCAGAAGCAACCGCACAAATGGAGCAAGTAATCCCATTATTGGTTAATGATTTAATCTATAACAACCTCGTAGATCGTGGCTACTTAACCGTTACTTTTACCCCAGAGCAAGCCACCGCTAAGTGGAATTACGTGAGCAGCATTAAAACCGCTTCATACGAAATGCAAACCGAGCGCAGTAAAGAACTACGTATGCTAGCAGGTCAGCCAGTAATACAAGGGTAAAGATTCTAGGTGCTAGGAAAAAGCTTTAGATGAAAGATTAAAACAGCCCGGCGATCACTTGATCGCCGGAATTTTTGCGTTAAGACTTTAATCATTGGTAATTCCTTTCATATTCTTAGTGTCGCTATTCCTCTCAAAGTGCATGAATAAAACATGAGCGATACTTGATAGCACGATCAATACAATGCCTGCGATACCCAATAAAGTTTGAGTTTGTTGAAGAAAAATGTAGCCCAAAATACTAGAAAATAGAATTTGCGCATATTCAAGCGGCATTAGCTTAGATAAGTCACTTTTATTAAAAGCGAAAAAACGTGCTGCAAGTTTAGTAATAAGGAGCCCACCATATAGCATAATTAGTAGAGCACTATTTGTACCTAAAGGTTTCCACACAAAAATAGCGACGGGTAATAAGATAATCGCCGAATAGAGGGGAGCAAAAACCATTTGAGGCACAACTTTCTCTGCATTGCCTATTTTCTTTAAATTAATATTATAAATGACTAAAATAGCTACCGCTGACAGTGCAAAGATCAATCCTAGATAGAGGTTTTGCTGCGTTACTTGGCTCGCCATTAGTTTTGGAGAAAGCAGCATCATCACTCCAGCTAAATTCAAAATAATAGCGATATAGACATAGGCTTTTGGTTTTTCTCTAAAGATAAACACCGACAAAATGGACGTTATAAGTGGCACAAAAAAGTTAATCGCGGTTACTTCCGCTAAACTTAGATATTGCAGAGCATAAAACAAACATATTGTTGAACTAACACCAAGCAGTCCTCTGAAAATATGTAGCTTCATTTTTTGGGGTTTGATATTTTCCCATTTGCCTTTCGAGAATAATATAATGGCCGCAAAAGCTGCAATTACATTAACCAAAAAGACAACTTGGAATGGGCTGATAGCTTTACCTAAAAAACCACCGATTAGTAACATCACACTTAAGATAAATGAATCTGACAACATCCAAATCACTGCGGTTGACTCTTTACTAGCCATTTAACTTCTCTCCATGTGTTTGTGTAGCACAAATATATGCTACAAAATTAGAGTCCTATTAGAAATCAACTACTTTGACCCCTAATAAAGCTGCATCCTTTTCAGATAAAACCGCTTTAAATTACACCCGTAAAAGGTACAAGGCAAGAGGTTTAGAGATAATTTGAGCTAATAGCATAAGACACTTTGGGAGGGTTAAAACAAAAGAAGACCCTTGCTGTTAATGAAAAAGTTCAGATATTGGCCTTACGTTATCACACCCAAAAAATAATGACTTATTTGCTTAATAGTCACGGTTTTTGTACAAAAAATCTTTACGTGATTTATTCACAAAGAGGTTAAGAGGCACTGTAATGTGGGGGGAGAACAACCTAAACAACACAGTATAATATAAAGCTGTTCTCACTTTTTATCATCCAGCATTGTCACTAACATTTGTTCAATATTTTTCACACTGTAAGTAAGTGCGCGTATTAGCTCAACTTGGCTTTGTGGTTCATGATCAGCCGATTTTGTAGTTGACTGCTGTGCGGTTAGATTATCTTTTTGAGTTAAGATTGCCTCGCGAAACTCACTGGCATCAACTACCCCAAGTAACGATACTAATGCGCCATGACCAGACTGACCTGCGGTTTCAAAACTCAAGCGGTACAAACCAAACAAGCGCATCAGTGGACCTTGGCTTAACCCGACGTCAGTTATTTTTTCAAGTGGGATGGATTTTTCTTCTTTGAAAAATACACCGCGCTTAACAACTAGCTTTCGCTCTAATAAGTTAGCTGACATAGCTGCCAATATTCGCCCTGCCACCAGCCAGATAATGAAAGCGACGAATGGGATAAATGGAATTCCCACCAAACACAATACACAAGTGATAACTCCAAGCACTACCCAGTATGATTTTACTTTAGAGTCGAATTTAGCACTTTTTAAAATAGGGGTACTCATAGCTTACTCTTAATTTGATTAAACATTTAAATTACGTGATCACTGAGTTGAATGCAATTTAGCTAAATTGTTACCCTATTACGAAGTATTGCCAATAAACCTAAAAGATTAACACAAAGGGTTGTTTAAACAGGTCGTGTGTTCTATATTCTCGCAATCGGATTTATAGACGTCTAAACATCCACAACAAGATTATCTCATACAGAGGAAGCGCAATGACAACTCACACCTTAACTTTACTTGATGGCGGCATGAGCCGAGAGCTCACCCGCATTGGCGCTCCCTTTCAACAGCCTGAGTGGTCTGCGCTTGCCATAATAGAGGCGCCTGAAAAAGTAACCCAAGCACACAGTAACTTTATTCAAAGTGGTGCCAATATTATTACCACAAATAGCTATGCGTTAGTACCTTTTCACATTGGCGAAGAGCGCTTTGCACAATCAGCCAAATCACTTGCTGCAACAGCTGGCCAAGCCGCAAAAGACGCTGTAATACAAAATAATATAGGAACTAAAATCGCAGCCAGTTTACCACCTATGTTTGGCTCTTATCGTCCAGATTTATACCAAGCTGATCAACTTAGTCGTATCGCAACGCCTTTAATCGAAGGTTTAGCGCCTTATGCTGATTTATGGCTAATAGAAACGCAAAGCCTTATTCAAGAAGCGCTAGATATAAACACGTTAATTAACCAGATCTGCAACAACCAAAAACCGGTATGGGTTGCTTTTACCCTTGAAGATGAACAACCAAGTAATCAAGCAACTCTGCGCTCAGGAGAATCTGTAAAAGATGCAGTAACTGCCATGCTAAATGCAAAGGTAACGGGCATTTTATTTAACTGCTGCCAACCAGAGGTTATTGAGCATGCTTTAACCGTAACCTTAGATGTTTTAAAAGACCTGCAGGCAGAGCACGTACAAATAGGTGCGTATGCGAATGCATTTGCACCACAAACTAAAGAAGCTACGGCTAACGAAGGTTTAGATGAAGTACGAGAAGATCTAACCCCTCTTTCATATCTAGAGTGGGCTAAAAAGTGGCATCAACAAGGCGCCACCCTAATTGGAGGTTGCTGTGGTATTGGACCTGAGCATATAGCCCAATTAAACCATCACTTTGCGCCTTTAAAAGGTTAGTAATTAACACAGTATAAGCAGTCAAATGAAAGAAAATAAAATTGGATTAGTAGCGCTAACCGCGCTGGTATTTAGCGCCATGGTGGGTGCGGGTATATTTAGTTTGCCACAAAATATGGCTGAAGTTGCGGGCGTAAATGCAGTGTTAGTTGGCTGGCTTATTACTGGTGTTGGTATTTTGCTACTTGCTGGATGTTTTTTGCAACTCTCTCGCGCTAAACCTGAACTTGATGGCGGTATTTATATTTATGCCCGAGAAGGTTTTGGCGAGCTTGCTGGATTTTTATCTGCATGGGGCTATTGGCTGTGTGCCACCATTGGTGTTGTTGGTTATTTAGTTGTGGCGTTTGCTGCTTTAGGTGCATTTATTGATACCCCAGAACGCACCCTATTTGGCGATGGTAATACTTTTGCAGCCTTTATCGGTGAATCTATTATTTTATGGGCTGTGCATTTCATTATTGTTAGAGGCATTAAGCAAGCCTCTTTTGTAAACCTACTTGGCACCATAGCTAAAGTGATACCCTTATTATTATTTATAGGCTTTGCTTACGCGTACTTTGACCCTGCAATATTTAAAGCAAATCAAAGTAATGTCAGCGTGAAAACTGATTTTATTGAACAAGTAAAAAACACTATGCTAATTACTTTATGGGTGTTTACTGGCATTGAAGGTGCGGCAGTTCTTTCGGCTCGAGCTAAAAACCGTAAAGACATAGGCCTTGCCACATTTATAGGCGTGATTGCTGCGCTAATTTTATATATAGCCATCACTATGTTGGCATTTGGGTTAATGAGTCAGGCCAATATTACAGAGCTTAGTAACCCTTCAATGGCAGGTATTATGGCAATGATAACAGGGACCAGTGGTAAAGTTATTATTAGCGCGGGACTTATTGTGTCTGTATTAGCCTCTTATTTAAGTTGGATTATTTATGCTGCAGAAGTACCTAACAGCGCAGCCAAATATGGCGCATTTCCTAACATATTTAAGCAACAAAATAGCAATGGGACATCTATTGCATCACTGACCTTAACCAGCCTAACTGTGCAACTTTGCTTAGTGCTTATTTTATTTACCGGTAAAAGCTATAACACTTTAGTTCTTGTTTCTACGTCCATGATATTAGTGCCTTACTTTTTAGTGGCCGCTTACATGGTAAAAGTAGCCTTTGCAAAAAAGCTTTCTGTTGCTATTAAGCTGATGGGCTTTGGTGCCAGTATTTATGGACTATGGTTAGTATATGCTGCGGGGCTAAACACGCTGCTGCTATCTCTTATTTTATACATTCCTGGCATCATGCTATTTATGTATAGCCGTAAACAATTTAAGTTAAATAAAAATGCTTAAAATCAGTGCATTAAAAACATTCACCCGAGTTCAGGTTAAGCCTTTTAATGAAATTTTAAATAAGTAGGCACTAAAAAAGCCGAGCATACAGGGTTATGCTCAGCTTAAGCCTAGGAAAATATAATCACTACTGTTTAGTAATAAGTAGGTTCATATTGTCCTTATCTGGGCCAATCACTTTAAACGTGTAATTACCTGATTCGGTAATACTCAGCGCTATATTGCCACCTATCACTTCAAGCAACATTATCTCGTTAATATTAACTATTGGTGCATCGCCTACCCCGCCGTAGTCCACAGTGTTCCAATCTTCAGAGGCTATTTTAAACTCATAATCACCGGCATCTAAATCAAGTGATGTACTATAAATAGCATTCCCTTGATAGATTAGGGGGTTGTCGGTACCCCAGCCATTTAAGCTGCCACGTAAGTAAACTTGAGTGTCTGCAAACATTTGCGCATTAAATACACTCAGCGTGGGTGCATTCAAATCACTGGCATCAAAAATGAACTGATATTCGCCCTCGGTTGCAACATCCATCGTCATATTAGCGCCTTTAACAGCTAATAACTTATCTTCGGCAACGGTTACGATTGCATCCGCTTCACCGGAACCATAATCAACGGTATCCCAATCTTCAGAAGCAATTTTAAATTCATAACTGCCTACACTGAGTATTTTAGTAAAGGTATAAACGCCTTTACCTTGATAGATTAACTCATCACTGGTGCCCCATTCATTTAAGCTGCCACGAACAAATACAGGCGTGCCAACGAATCGTTCTTCGTTATAAATTCTCAGCGTTGGATTGTCTTTATCGCTGGCATCAAACGAGAATACATAAGTTGCATCAATTGCGGCATTAAAGGTCATATTCGCGCCACTGCGCATTAAAGGCTCGGTTTGATTTTCCAACACTGCTTTATCAGCATCAGACAGCGCGCCAAAATCCACACTCGACCAATCTTCAGAGGCAATTTTAAATTCATAATCTCCCGCAGTTAAAGTAATAGCGATACGGTATTCACCATTGCCCATATACTCAAAGCTGTCAGCTGTGCCCCAATCATTTAAACTACCTCGCACATATACTGTGGTGCTGCCAAAAGGCACTACGTCTGGCGCGCCCACTGTTGCATTCGCACTTAAGCCTACACCTTGGTTCTCGCCTTGTGGTTTTACAAATACCGCGATTGTATAAGCTGGGACTGTAAATGTACCGTCGGTTTCACTGGCAGTAAAACTCACTCCAAACATACTGCTATCGGTGCTGTTTTTAAGTATTGGATGTAATTCAAACCCAGCAGCGGTTGGTACTGTATGTGAAAGCGCTTGCTCAGTTGCATTAATTACTACTACGAGCGCGTCAACTTGGTTATCTAAATCTGCAAAACCTTGACCGTCATCAATGCTCATTACAATCAAACCATGTTGCTGGTTTTTACCAACATTGTGAAAACCTACACGGTCAATAACATCTTGCTCTGTGGTTAATCTAAATAATGGGCTGCTACTACGAATAGCTAAAAACTCTTGGAACACATCCCCTGCGTAAGCTATATCTTGCGGCTGTGCAGCAGCTTGTGGATTACCTGAGAGCTTAATGATTTCAGGCCATTTCTGTTGGTTTTTCTCAGCATTAGGTAAACCAATATTCCAATTATTATTTTCTTTCGTTAAATCTACCGCATTAAACCAATCCCCTGCATTGTAGCTATCACGATCCATTGATTTTGAGCGTAGTAAATCAGCCCCAAGTTGCATAAACGGGATACCTTGGCTTACTAACGGAATTGCTAATGCCATATTATGCGCACGCACTCGTTGCTCAATACTCATACTTGTTGCATGTTTATATTGCAGTTGATCCCATAAGGTTTCGTTATCGTGCTTTGATACGTAGTTAATGCTGTCAGCAGGGTCTAAAGCATAAGCCGTCGGCTGCGTATTCCAGCTAAAGCTATTACCTTTTGCCGAATTACCTTTAAAGTCTTTCAGGATATAGTTTTGTAAATTACCCGCCAGTGATAAACGCAGAGTATCTTGGTCTGCTAAATTACCATCGGTCGGGTTATTGCTAAACATAGCCCCACCGCGCACAGCTTCACGGATGCGGTCATTGAATGTGCCAACTTCAGAGCCTGCCATATCAGCTTGCTTAGCTTGAGTGAACAATCGGTTATTAGCGACTTCACCAAAATCCCAGCCTTCGCCATAAAAGTAGTTGTCAGGGTCAACAGCTTGCACCGCTTCACGCGCTGCTAAAATTGATGATTTAGGCATGTGCCCCATAACATCAAAGCGAAAGCTATCGTAGCCAAAGTCGCGAGCAAGTATGACTAGTGAATCGCTAACAAATTTATCCATCATTACATGTTCAGTCGCGGTGTTTTCACAACAGGTTGAACGCTCGATATCGCCCGTTACTTCGCTGTATCTGTGGTAATAACCCGGTACGAGTTTATCAAACACTGATTTTTCCCAAATGCCTGATGACGTTGTATGGTTGTATACCACATCAAGAACCACGCGAAGGCCGATCTCTTGAAGTGACTGTACCATGGCGCGTGTCTCTTTAACCCGGGCAACCCCTTCACTGCTTGATGCATACGAACCTTCTGGGGCAATAAAGTGATGCGGGTCGTAACCCCAGTTAAAACCGTCTAAATCACGCATCGCGCTGGCAAGTGCTTGAGCATCATCAGAACCCGGAAAGTAGCTTTGCATTAAATCAGCAATGATACTGTTTTTATTTTCGATTTTACAAGCATCGGCGGCATCGTCTATTCGCTCACATAACTTACCAAGGGTGTCAATGATTTCAACGCGCTTATCCGCATCTTCTTCAATGGTGCCAATGTCTGTTACAGGGAGTAAGTGAAAATGCGTTAAACCTTTGTCAGCTAGTTGCTTAAGGTGCTGCATAGGGATGCTTTCAAGCTCAGTAAATGCTAAATATTTACCTTGGTTTGCTGCGCTTACTGACGTATCGCGAATACTAAAATCACGTACATGACCTTCATAGATAATGGCATCTTCCGGGTTGGTAATTGTTGGTACACTGCGCTCATCCCAGCCTTGTGGTTTGGTATCGTCATCATTTAAGTTGATCAACTGCGAATACAGGCCATTGCTTGATACATTCAGTGAGTAAGGATCGGTACTCCATAAACTTTCAATCGCTTGAGTAGTAGGGTGGTAAACATCAAACGCATAGCGGTAATAATGACGGTCGTATTTGCTGTCTAAACTCACTGACCAAATACCTGTATTGCTGTCTAACGTCATGGCAGTGCTATGTACTTGTGCTTTATCGGCGTCAAATACATTAAGCATCATATTGCTAGCGGTTGGTGCCCATACTGAAACATCAATTGCATTGTTATTATAATGCACGCCTAGCATGGCTTCATTTGCGTCGTTTTCACCTTGGGTGTAAAGTGCATCAAGGGCTTTGGCGGTTTGCACAAAACTTGCTTCAAGTAGCTTGCCTTCTGCATCGTAGCCCGCTACAACGAGCTGTTGTTTTATAAGTTGTTTTGCAGTAGCGGCATCCCAATTACCTTGATAGGCAGTCCAATCTGTTAAGTGCGGTACTTTCGCTGCTTGTGCATCGGTTAAACTCGTTGCCATTAATTCAACGGTTTCACCATTTAAGCCAGTATCAACATCAACAACCAAATCGGCAGCAGCTGATGAATGCAGCTTAATAATCTGCGTAAGCTCATTGCTTGGCTTATACAGCACAGTATTTAAATCAATCCAGTGTGCTGATGCACCGTCAATTGCAACCGGGCGTTCGCCAAGCGCTTCTACTGGGTATTCAAATACTGTTGGCTCACCATCAAAGGTAAAGTTCATACGTACAAAACGCTCGTCGTCCTGCATCAGTGGCATTGTTAAATCCACATCACCATGGGCTTTACCTGAACCTTCTGTGCCAATATGAATAATAAAATTAGCGCACTCGGTATAACCGTCTTTTAGCGCGACAATCCAATAAGCTCCATAGTTTGGATCGACACCATTATATTCATGGCCATTAGCCCAATCGGTGGCATCAAACGGCGGCGCGTAAGCATCACAGCCGTCGGTATTCCAAGAGTGTAAACGATAGCCTTCGTACCCTTCATTCTTATCACGTTTATAAAATAATACGGCTTCATTTTCCCCGGCGAATACCACTGGGTCTGGTAAGTCGGGGTTATAGCCACTGGTACAGCTTTCATTATTTGCATCTGGAAACAGCGGTGCGTCACAAGAGATAGGCTCAGGAGCAACACATTGAGTGCCTGCTGCATTAGGGACTTGCGGTACATCACAAGTCAATAAGGCTTGGCCTGCTTTTACATCGCTACTGCCTGAGCCTCCACAGCCAAACAGTAGTGTTAAGCTCACTGCTAATAGCAAATGAGTCAATTTAGTTATTTTATTCATTATTTATGCTCCAATTTGCTATTAGTGGCTATAGGTAAAACCTAAATAAACCTGACGACCAAAGTACTGGGTAGTACCGGTGATGTTTTCATTGCCAAAGTAACTTTGGGTTGGTTCATCAGTAAGATTATTAACCTGTAGCAACATGCCAAATGAGTCTGTAAATTGATAAGAGGTTTGAAAATCGACCACGGTCTCGGCATCAAAATTAACCACTTGCTCATTGATCGCCACTTGCTCTGAAACAAAGTCTGAGCGGTAACGCACATTAAGGCGGGTTTCAAAATTATCTAAGCTGTAAAATAAAGTGCCGTTTAACACGTTTTTAGACAAACCAGGTAAACCTTGTGTAACCGTTTCACCACCTAAGCTGGTGATAGATTCAACTTCGCTCTCGGTGTATGAATAGCTACCGTTAAACCCAAGGCCATCAAACGGCGCGGGTAAAAACGAAAATACTTGCGTGTAGGCAAGTTCAATACCGCGAATATAACCGCCATTGGCGTTATTTACCGCCGTTGTGTAAGTGCCGTTAGTTGTGGCAACTTGCTCACCACTGACTGGATTTTCTATATACTCAGGGACGTTAAAACCATTACCTTTAAAGTCAAACCCTTCAATGGCGATGGTATCGATAAACGAATCGATGTTTTTATAAAAACCTGCGATCACTAGCGCACCATCTGACTCATCAAAATAATGCTCGTAAGAGATATCGTATTGGTCGGCATAAAATGGTTTTAAGAATGGATTATTGGTACTTGAGCCGTTAATTTTGCCGCTGGTTTTATCAGCCTGCGCACTGGCGTCCCCAGCTAGGCGATTGATCGGTGGACGCGACATTACTTTAGCCGCCGCAAAGCGTAATTGCGTGTTATCCGTTAGCTGAAAGTTTAAATTAAGGGATGGCAGATAATCGGTATAAGTTGTGCCAAGTACATTAGGTAAATAATTTTGATTTATGATGCCGATACTGTCGGTAATGTTTTGTGCACCGAGTGATAAATCACCATTAACATTTTCTAAAATAGTGGCCGATTGGTCGGTATCAACACGGCGAATACCAATATTACCCAGTACCGGCATAGTACCAATTTCAGTATTAATATTAAGCATGGCGTACGCTGAAAGCACTTCCTCATATACTGAGCCACTTTGTAACATGGTCCATGAGTAGTTAGTGGTATAGCCTTGTGTATCAGGTATTTCATCACCATCAAGATCGACAACGCCATCGGCGTTACCCCAGGTTTTAACTGGCTCCGGTGCGCCTTCAGGAAACCAAGCATTAAGCGCTTTGTCTAAATCAATCGCCAAATATGATGGGAAATAACTAAAGTCACCTTCCCAGTCAACAACATTTACCATGTCATTGGTTAAACGCAGTGGCGGCTCACTCACTGAAAAATCACCATCATTACCGTATTCAAACACTGAGCGGTTATTGCTGTATTCGCGATCTGAATAACGCGCGCCAAATTCAACAGAGCTAAACCAGCTGTTATTCAGCTCGTATTTAAAATCAAGGCGATAAGCGCTTACTTCATCTTCATTTTGATAAGGGTAAATACCGTATTTACTAACCATTACTCGGTCGATATCGCTAAATGCAGCCGCTTGATTAAAGCCTACATCAGGTAAATTTAAACCATTAAGTTGGTAGTTTATTGATACGTTTTTATCTAACACAGGTTCTTCGGCTGAGGCGTCTTCGGCAACCAACGCCCACAATAAGCCATTGCGAAAGTTACTTTTAGCCCGTGACAGCGACACATCAACATTAACGTTTAAACGTTCTGTCACTTGCCAATCGGCGTTAACACCGTAGCTATCTACTTCATCAAAGTCTTGGTTATCATCATTCACAATTTCAACGCGAGTGTAGCCTTTTGAAGTACGATTAACAGAGGCACCAACTACTGAATTTCCCTCTAGCTGAGCGTTTGTATAAGTGGCCGTTGGGCCACCTAATTTCACTCGTAACCCACGGGCAAATGACTCAGTATCAAAGCGTGATAAAAACACGTCCCCTTTTAATTTAAAATTATCCAGCGGTGCCCATTCAATCGCCGCCATATAACCGTTACGGGTTTCTTCTCCACCTAAATGCTGAAGCTCAAAACCTTCGCTGATATACTCATTTTCAGGTTTAAGTTCGGGGCCATTAGTATCATTTGCAACACCATCAACGTCTTTATTATCGTTATAGGCAAGGCCAATAAACTGTGTTGCTACGCTGGGTTGAAATAACCGTGCATAACCAAGTGCGACACCTAAAGTATCGTCAAGATATTTACCTTGATAGGAAAAACTAATGCGGTCGCCAAACTCAGTGGCATCGTTCACCTCTGACGCTCGGTCGTTGTACATACCTCTGGCGTTAACCACAAACTTATGTTGCTGATCATTATCAAGCGGGCTAGCTGTTTGCAGTTCTACCGTACCTGCAACACCACCTTCGATAAGCGATGCTTTTGGTGATTTATACACGGCTGCTGAGCTGATCAATTCAGACGGATATTGGTCAAACTCAATACTACGGCTGCCACTAGTTGATACCTGTTCACGGCCATTTAAAGTTGAAAATACAAATCCACCGGACATACCGCGAATGTTGATTTCTGCCGCCTGCCCGCCGGTTCGTACCGCTGAGATCCCCGGTAACCGAGTGAGCGCATCAGCCATAGATACATCAGGCAAAGCACCTAAGTCATCCGCCGATAACTGCTCAGATACCGTATCAGTAAAGCGTTTTTGATTAAGTGATTGGATTAAACTACGACTAAAGCCACGCACTTCAATGACTTCAAGATCTTCTTCTAGTTGTGGTTTTTTTACGGTACTTTGCGCGTCACTTTCAACCGCAGCTAATACACTGCTGGCTGCAAACATTGCGAGCATTAACGCACTTAGTTTGAATTTCCCCATGAGCTTTCTACCCTATTGATTTTATAATTGTGTGCTGTTTGTTTTGAAATTGTGGATAAAATAAAACCAATAAAGTGTAACTAAAAAGTAAAATAAGTGTGATGAATACGTATGCAGCAGTAAGGGCAATAGCTAGCAAGGTGAGGAACTTAGTTTAGAAGTGCTGCGATCATGTAGATAACGTAAAATAAATCGACTGACTAACGGAATAACTCAGTCATAAGCCACTATTACACAGGTGAATTAGAAATTGCTAAGAGCAACTTTAAGATAAATAGTAAGGATTGGTAAAATTTAATAAACTACACCATTAGCACCACCCTTATTGCTAGACCAATAAAAATCACCGCTAATATTTTATCAAACCATGGGGATGATTTAGTAAAAGCAAAGCGCTTCTTTGAAAGCTCTGTCAATGCTGCAACAATCAGATACCAGCCAGTATCAATAGTAAAAACCGTTAAGCACATAATCAAACCGATCTTAAAACTGAGATTGGCAGGATCTATAAACTGTGAAAACAGGGCTAAAAAGAATACCGCTAATTTAGGATTTAGAAACGCAATAGCAAAGCCGTCTTGCAAGGCTTGTTTTGCGCTGCCACTTTGCTGAGCCACTTTTAACTCACTATTACTTGGTTTGGCTAATAAGATTTTAACCCCTAAATATGCCAAGTACGCTGCACCTAAGTAAACTAACACTTGATACACAGTAGGAAATTGCAACATTAGTGCACCGAGGCCAAGTAACGATGCTGCAGCATAAAAACCGACGCCAACACCATGGCTCAGCGCTGCCAACATGCCGTTCTTCATACTGCCATGAATGCTATGTTTTAACACCACAGCCAAACTTGGCCCAGGAGACATTGCACCCATCATACAAATGGCGACTAAGCTTAGCCACAGTGATAACGTCATTTATATTCCTTATAGTTCTTCATTTTCAATAAGTAAGATGTATGAATAAACTTGGCCGTATAATCCTGTAGAGGCGCTAACATTTATTACTTTCCAGCCATCTTGGTTTAATTGATAAATTCGCTCATTAAGTGCGTCAATATCAATACCGCCTCTAAAAAAGCCACGCTGCTTTTTAAACTCAATTATTTTCTGCATGGCTGTATCGCTTATAATTGATACTCAAAATCATAAATGTGTATACCGGCTTCGATGCGAATTGCCATTTTTCCGCTAAGGCCTGCAAGTTCATTACTACCAGAATCTGGCACCACGTTTAAAATTAATGAATCTTGGCCTTTATCCATAGTGCCAAAATGTTGCAGCACAAAGCTGTCTTTAAGACCTGCAAGTGTGCCAACTACTTGTTCAATTGCCACATAACCGGCACTGCCTTGAGTTGCGGTCATGGCACTGAGCATTTCGCCAGTGCTGGTTGCATCAAGCCCACCTGTAAACGTTTTATCAATTGACATACGACCCAAGTTTACGCCATCAATGCCCTTTGCATAACCTTCAATAGGATTGAGTTTAACGTTAAATTCGCCCGTTACTTTTTCAGTTGTCATGGTTAGTCCCTTAGTTAGTTATTGAAATTATGATTTAAGTAACCATATCTATACCCTATTCATCTAAAAGAATCCACTATGAGCAATAGTAAAACCGAGCAAAAAGACAAAGCTGCTTTTAGTAGTTTAATTCCTATTTTTCAGTTTATTAAGCCGTATAAATGGGTGGTTTTTGCAGCTCTTGCAGCATTACTTGTTACTGCCGGGGTTAATTTATCATTGGGCCAAGGAGTTAAATTTGTTATTGATCACGGCTTTATTGCGGGCTCTCAAGAACAATTAAAACAAGCCATAATCGTGCTAATTGGCTTGATCAGCTTATTAGCCATAGGAACATTCAGCCGTTTTTATTTAATGTCATGGATTGGTGAGCGCGTCAGTAATGATATTCGTAAAGCGGTATTTGATCGCATAGTCACCCTGCACCCGAGTTACTTTGAAGAAAACCGCAGTGGCGAATTAATGTCGCGCTTAACAACCGACACCACTTTGTTGCAATCAATCATTGGCTCGTCATTTTCAATGGCACTGCGCAGCGCTCTGATGCTAGTCGGTGGTTTAGCCATGTTGTTATTTACTAACTTAAAACTCACTTTAGTTGTAGTTGCCTGTGTGCCGCTGGTGTTAGTACCCATGATGATTTTTGGTAAAAAAGTACGCAAACTTGCCAGCTCCAGCCAAGATGCGATTGCCGATATCAGCACTTATGCGGGAGAAATAATTCAAAATATTAAAGTAGTGCAAAGCTATAGCCACGAACAACGCGAACAACACGCTTTTGCACTAGAGACCGAAAAAGCCTTTAACGTTGCGAAAAGCCGTATTAAACAGCGCTCATTTTTAATTGCTGCAGTAATATTTTTGACCTTTAGCGCAATTAGCGTGATGCTGTGGATAGGTGGTAGTGATGTACTGGCAGGCACAATGACTGGCGGTGAGTTAGGTGCATTTGTGTTTTACGCCATTATGGTAGCGATGTCGGTAGCAACCGTTGCTGAAGTATATGGCGAGCTACAACGTGCAGCGGGCGCTGCCGCGCGGTTACTTGAACTGCTCGCGGTTAAAAGTGAGATCACGAACCCTACAGCACCACAAGATCAGTTATTACATAACAACTCTAACGCTCCAGCCATAAGTCTTGATAAAGTAACCTTTAATTATCCATCTCGTCCTGATGTGAGCGCCTTAAAAACTATTTCATTAACGATTGAACAAGGCCAAACAGTAGCAATCGTTGGTCCGTCAGGTGCTGGTAAAACCACGTTATTTGAATTACTACAACGCTTTTATGACCCTGCCGGTGGCGACATTAAGTTTCATAATATTAATATCAAAGATCTATCCCTTAATACGCTCAGAAACAGCATGGGCATGGTGGCACAAAACCCGATTTTATTTAGCTCTGATGTGATGCATAACATTCGTTATGGCAACCCAGATGCAAGCGACGAACAAGTATATGCTGCCGCTAAGCATGCTCACGCGGATGAATTTATTGCACAATTACCTAACGGCTACGAGAGCTTTTTAGGCGAGCAAGGGGTGCGCTTATCAGGCGGCCAAAAACAACGAATTGTATTAGCAAGAGCGATATTAAAAGACCCAGAAATACTGTTACTTGATGAAGCAACCAGCGCTTTAGATGCGCAAAGTGAGCATCATGTACAAGCTGCGCTTGAACATTTAATGCAAAACCGTACTACGCTTATCATTGCCCACCGCTTAGCCACAGTAAAACATGCAGATGTTATTGTGGTAATGGAACAAGGTGAAATTATAGCAACCGGTACTCACCAGCAGCTATTAGCGACAAATCCGTTATATCAGAAATTATGTGAGCTGCAGTTTAATAGGGATTGAAGCGGTAAATAATCTCAATCATTTGCTTAGGTAGCAAATGATTAAGATAAAACATTAACCTTTAGTATTTGGTACAATTTGAACTTCCACGCGGCGGTTTTGCGCGCGGCCGTTGGCGCTGTCATTGCTGGCAATTGGGCGAGTTTCGCCGTAACCACGTGTACTAATACGCCCAGCTAGAATTTGCTGATTCACTAAGTAACCTTTCACACTCTGCGCACGCTGTTGCGATAACGTCATGTTGTAGCTATCTTTACCTGTGCTATCGGTATGGCCTTCAATACTTAAATAAGTTTTTTCGTACTTATTCATCACTTTAGCAATAGCATCAAGGGTGTTATGAAAGCCAGATGAAATATACGATTGGTCGGTGGCAAAAGTTATATTAGCTGGCATCACTAAACGTAAGTTATCGCCTTCACGCACAACTTCAACACCGGAGCCGGCTAACTCATCACGAAAAGCCGCTTCTTGTTTATCCATATAGTCACCAACCGCAGCGCCGGCTAGTGCGCCAATAGCGGCACCAATGAAGATACGTTTATCATCATGATCTCCGGTTGCCTTACCAAGTACTGCGCCTGTAGCTGCACCAATACCAGCTCCCATTCCTGTGTTGGTGGTCTCACAACCCGTTAATAATAATCCAACAATAGTCGCTGTTAGTAATGGTTTGGTTAAAGTCATGGTATTTCCTTGGTTATTAATTCTTTCATTAACAGCTAGTATGCAAACATTGTAATGAACGAAATATGAAGAAGATGTTAAAAGCTCAGCGCTTGCTCGTTAAGAGGAGGAAGTTCATAGGGAGCAATTAATGTATTTAGCTGACCAGTGGCAGCCATTGTTTTCATTAGCGCATCAACCTGCTGCGCTAATGGGGTTACTGAAAACTGTTTACTTAAAGCGAGATAACCATAGATTATGTCATTAAAACGATACCGCATTTTAACTAGTTTATTGGCTGGCTGATTCAGCACACTCATAGCATGATCCGCGGTATCTTCAACGGCAATAACTAAATCTGCACGCCCTTTCAATAATAGGTTAATAGCTGTGCTTTCTGTTAAAACAGCTATTTTAGTCAGTTCATCGTCTTCATCAAAACGTTTAAAATGTACGGCACCTCGCATAATCGCAATTTTTTTACCATATAAATTGTCATAGTTGTTGATTTGTAATTGGCTATCTTCGCGTGCATAAAATACAAATGACGAGGTTAAAACCATATAAGGTGGGGTTACAAATTGCATTACTTGCTGACGCATAGGTGTGAGGATCAAACCTCCCATCGCATTAACTTCGCCTTGCTCTAACATTCTTACACAGCGTGAAAATGGGCAACCAACCAGCTCTAACTTAAAAGGAAGTTGCTTTTTCATCTCCCGAAAAATATCAACAATCGCGCCTGATACTTCACCATTTTGATTAATTTGGCTATACGGTGGTGCATGATCCACGGCTAACGATATTTTTTGCACAGCCGCATTAGGTTCATTTGCAGCATAGGCATAGTTTATAAAGGCAAAAATTATAAAAATATAAACAATAAATCGCATAACTACTTAACTTTAACAAAGCCTTTTTTACATTGTAGACAGGTACAAAGATTAAAAACCATAAAATTGTCACGAAATTTTGTCATACTAAGCTGTTACGGCAATAAGAAACGAGAGAATTCATGTTACTAGCTATTTTTAAGCAGTTTTTTTTACTTGGTTGCATGAGCTTTGGCGGGCCAGCTGCACATTTAGGTTATTTTAAACGTCATTTTGTTGATAACTTGCAATGGCTCAATGCTCAACGTTATGCACAACTAATCAGTCTTAGTCAGGCTCTGCCTGGACCTGGGTCTAGCCAAGTGGGTTTTGCTATTGGTGTGGAGCGAGCAGGCGTATTAGGCGGTATTGCTGCTTTTGTTGGCTTTACCTTACCTTCCTTTTTGATCATGGCTTTATTAGCGATTAGCGCCCACCAATTTGATGCTATTTACTTTGCAATAGTTGCCGGTTTAAAACTATTTGCCGTAGTAATTGTGGCCGATGCTACGCTGAGTATGGCAAAAAGCTTTTGCACTAGCTGGGTACTCAAAGCGCTTGCTGTGTTAAGTACCTTAGTGCTGATCTTATTACCGAGCCTGAGCAGTCAAATATTGGCTCTATTAGCAGCCGCTGCTATTGGCGCAATATGGCCATTGCTTAATCTAGCTCAAAGTAATCAAACAGCAACTAAGCAGCGCACAGTTAACTGGCCTGCACTCATTCTATTTGCACTATTATTGCTAGTGAGCTTTGTCCCACTAGGTTCTCAATTTGCAGGTTTTGCACCCTTTTATCAAGCTGGGGCTATGGTTTTTGGCGGCGGTCATGTGGTATTGCCGATACTTCAAGCTGGCTTACCAAGTTTAAACACTGAGCAATTTTTATCAGCTTACGCCAGCGCACAAGCGGTGCCTGGGCCAATGTTCACCATTGCTAGTTATTTAGGCGCAGAGCTTAATAGCGAGCAGCCGCTTGTTGGTGCGGTGATTGCAACCTTACTGATTTTTACTCCTGGTTTTTTGTTAATGTTAGCATTTCAAAAAAGCTGGCTGCAATTATCTGAACGCCCCCGCTTTGCCAGCTGTATTGCCGCGCTTAATGCCGCTGTGGTAGGTTTTTTAGCGGCTGCATTGTATTCACCAATTTGGACATCCGCAGTTCACAACATTTGGCATATTGTGATTGTTGTTGCAGCTTTTGCATGGCTAAGGTTAGCAAAGCCTCCTATTTGGTGGCTATTAATCGTATTTGTTAGCCTTGGCCTGCTTCAGTATTATTTGCCACTTTAATGGTAGGTTTAATAGCGGTTGGGGTGATTGCTGCAGGACTAAATTGCCCCGAGACACTTTGATAAGCGCGTAGGTCAAAAATAGGTAATACCGCAAGTAGATGATCCATGATCTCTGCTTGCAGATGCTCGTACGATATCCAGCGCTTATCTTCACTAAAACAATAAAACTCTATCGGTAAGCCATGATTTAACGGTTGTAACTCCCGCACCATTAATGTCAGTGACGTGTTTATTTTACTGTGCTGCTTTAAATATCCTTCAGCATAACGACGAAATAACCCTAAATTTGATACCGGATCAGGTAAGGTATTCATCTTAATATATTCTTTTAACGCGATAGTTTGAGAAATCGTTTTAGTCAGCTCGTCATCAGCTAAACGAATGCTATTCATATCTATATTGAGTGAGCGCTTGATCCGACGACCTCCAGATTCTTGCATACCACGCCAGTTTTTAAATGAGCCGGCCACCAGCATATAAGTGGGGATAGTGGTGATAGTGTTATCCCAGTTTCGTACTTTTACGGTATTTAACCCAAGGTCAATTACTTCGCCGTCAGCACCATAGTTATCTACTTGGATCCAATCACCATAGGTTACTAAACGATTTGCTGCAATTTGAATGCTGGCTACAAAACCTAATATAGTGTCTTTGAATACTAACAAGGTCACCGCAGCAATTGCCCCGAAGCCTGAAAGAATATAGGTTGGCGATTTTTCCAGTACGATACTGACAATCAAAATCACACAAATCATAAAGGTAATAAGTTTTACTACTTGGATCAGCCCTTGAATCGGCACTTCGCGAGCAAACTCTAGTTGGTTATAAATGCCACCTGCAATACTTACTATGCTGCTGATGATAAAGCCAACATGAATAATTAATAAAGTTTGACCAATCGTCTTCAGCACTTCAGCAGCAAATTCAGTAACTGGATAAACACTATCAAATGTTGCTAAGAATAATACACAGCACAACATCCCGGCAAAACGACGGTTAAGTTTTGTCAGCATAGGCGCCAACAGCCCAATTCGCTCAGGAGAAAGTTTAGTCACCACCTTTTGAATACCTGGTAGCATTAAACGGCGGGTAAATAAATACACCACTAACAGCGAGAACACACCAATTGCAGTGGCTGTAAGAGAACTGAATAATACTGTGTCAGGCATACCCTGAAACCAAGGCTGCACAAATTGCTGTAAATGAGTTGGAGTCGTCATGATAATTCTAATTCCTTGCTGCGGGAGGCTCAATAACAGTCATTTTAGCTATATTGATTGTTGCTTAACACTGTAACAAACCCAAAACCAATACAAGCTTAACAGTACTGATTTGGGCCGTTACCTATTAGCATTTGCGACTATGACTTAAGTTTTTGCTCAAACTCGCTAAGCTGTTGTTCTTTCTCTTGCCATAAGCGATTTAATTCTGATTGAAAACGTACTCTAAATTCAGAATCTCCCGTGTAATCACCTATCAACTCTTGGCTTACCGGCATCACTTCTACATGAATATTAATTTGTTTTACTCGTCCACTGGCAAAATCCATAAAGGTAGGAATGCCCTCAGGATACTGAATAGTGACATTTACCACTTTAGAGATTTGCTCACCCATAGCTTGCATCACAAACGCCACCCCACCCGCTTTAGGTTTGAGTAAATGAGGAAACGGGCTATTTTGACGCGAATGTTTTTGCGCTGTAAAGCGAGTACCTTCAACGAAGTTAACCACACTCACCGGCATTTCTTTGAACTTTTCACAGGCTTTACGGGTTGTTTCTAAATCTTTACCACGTAATTTAGGATTCTTTTTTAATTGGCTTTTGCTGGTACGAGTCATAAAAGGGAAGTCAAGCGCCCACCAACATAGCCCCAAAACAGGAACGTATATCAATTCTTTTTTCAAAAAGAAGTTTAAAAATGGAATTTTACGATTAAACACACGCTGTAAAACTAAAATGTCCACCCAGCTCTGATGATTGGCAATCACTAAGTACCAGTCTTTTAGTTTGAGCTCTTCAAGGCCGGTAACACTTAGCTTGGTTGGTGTTAATAACTTTTGATTTAACGTATTAAACGTAACCCAAATAGAGGCGCACTGCTTAGCTGTCCAACTCATTAACTTTTGTAACGGTTTGATAGGGATAAGTTTAATTAGGCCACAAATAAAAATGGGAACAAACCAAATTAGTGTATTTATGGTGTAAAAGAAAATACTAAAAACACAACGGATCCAAGACATTACTACTTAATTCCTTTCATTAAAACTGTTCGGCAATTTAGAATGCAATACAAGAGTATCGCAATTAATCTTCAAAATATGTATACCCTTCAAGGCCCGCATTTAGCTCAGCTAAATACTGCTGCTTAATAGAGTCACTAATGTCGAGTTGCTGTACTGTGGTAGCAAAGTTATCCGAGAAAATATCGCTATCATAATCAACAAACTTTAATACATCCTTAACGCTATCACCCTTGATCGCATTGGTTAGTTGATAACCTTGTTCGGTGAGCTCTACATGGACTGAATCAGTATCACCAAATAAGTTATGTAGATCACCTAAAATCTCCTGGTAAGCTCCCACCATAAACATGGCAATGTGGTATTGTTGCCCAGGTACATATTGTGGAATAGGTAAGCTTGTTTCGATCCCTGCTCCCTCAACATATTCACGAATTTGCCCATCTGAGTCACAGGTAATATCTTGAATGATAGCGCGTTGCGTTAACGGCTTATCAAGGTTTTCAATCGGCATTACCGGGAATAATTGCTGGATCCCCCAGACATCTGGCAATGACTGAAACAATGAAAAATTCACAAATAATTTGTCGGCTAATTTTTCGTTTAAATCATCCAGTACTTCACGGTGAGCACGCGCATTGCTTAATGACGCTCGCACGCGATGCAAAATAGTAAAATACAGCTGCTCTATTTTCGCCCACTCCAACATGCTTACTAAACCATGTACGTATTGGTCATGCGCTTCGCTAAATAAGTGCATTGCATCATGGTAAATTTCTAGCGCCATACGTGGGTTTAAGCGTTGTAAACACTGCCACATTTCATCTAACACTAACGCACTATTTGGCTCAGGTGCACTAGGGTTGCTGTGATTTGGTGCTTGCTCAACATCAATCACATCAGTGATCAGCACTGCGTGGTGAGCAGTTAACGCACGGCCTGATTCAGTAATAATAGCCGGATGCGCTAAGTCATGCTGTTCGCACACTTCAGCAAACGCATTCACCACATTACGAGCATATTCTTCGACTGTGTAGTTCATGGAACAGGCACTGCGCGAGCCAGAACCTTCGTAATCAACGCCTAAACCACCACCTACATCAACGGTATTTAATGGCACACCTAGCTGGCTTAATTCTGCAAAGTGGCGTGAACATTCACGTAAAGCACGATGAATATCGCGAATATTGGCAATTTGTGAGCCTATATGAAAATGTACCATTTGCATTAAATGCAACTTATTGTGTTTTTTGAGTACTTCGACGGCCGTTAATACTTGCCCAGCTGTTAAGCCAAATTTACCTTTTTCGCCACCGGTATTTTGCCACTTCCCTTTACCCACTGAGTTTAAACGGATGCGAATACCAATGGCAGGCTCGATGCCTAGATCTTCAATCTCGGCTAATAACGTTGTTAACTCAGATAGCTTTTCAACGACGATTTTAACTTTATGGCCCATAGCTTGGCCAATACATGCTAAACGTAAAAACTCACTGTCTTTGTATCCATTACAAACAATAGTGATCGGTTGTTTTGCCACACCTAAAATCGCCATTAACTCAGGTTTTGAACCGGCTTCTAAACCGACTAAGCCGCTCGGGTGCGCCAATAACTTACTTACTACTGAACGCTGCTGATTTACTTTGATCGGATATACGCAAGTATATTGACCTTGGTAGGCACGGGCATTGCGCGCGCTACTAAATGCGCTGGTCATAGTATCTACACGATTTTGCAAGATATCGGTAAAGCGTACTAATACTGGTAACGTTAAACCCTGCTTTTTAAATTGTTCCGTTAACTCGGTTAATGAAATAGCGGCTTTCGTTTGATCGCCATCTGGGAAAGCAACCAGCTCACCTTGGCTATTAATATCAAAGTAACCATCGCTCCAATGAGCAACGTTATATGTAGAGCGTGCTGTATCTAAACCCCAAGTCATGGCAAATTCTTCTATAGTTAACAAGTTTCGCGGAATCACGCATTTTAGTACGTCATAACCCTCTACGCTAACAAAAAATGACCTTTAAGCCAAAGCTAAGATAAAATATATTCGCTATACTGATAAAATTTCATTGAGCAAAACGCCAAGCACTGGCAGAATTGCCCCTTTTTCATACTCAACTCAAAAGTGTAACTAGCGACATGGCAAATTTAGATCAAAGTAAATGGTTTACAGAAATCAGTGAACGTGACGGCAGTGCGTTTTCTATGCGCATCAACAAAAAGCTAGAAGAACAGCAATCGCCTTTTCAAAAAGTCGAAATGTACGAGACAACAGACTTCGGTAATCTAATGATTATTGACGGTTGTACTATGGTAACTAGCCGTGAAAACTTTTTTTACCATGAAATGATCAGCCACCCTGCACTACTTGCACACCCAAACCCAAAAAATGTAGTTATTATTGGTGGTGGTGACTGCGGCACTTTACGTGAGGTACTCAAGCACCCGGGCGTTGAGTCTGTTACACAAATCGATATCGATGAAGTAGTGACGCAAATGTCACTTAAATACTTCCCTGAGTTATGTGAAGCAAACCAAGATCCTCGCGCTACAGTAATGTTTGACGACGGTATTAAATACATGCGTGAAGCTGCAGCAGAATCAATCGATATCGTGATTGTTGATGGCACTGATCCAGTCGGTCCAGGTGAAGGTTTGTTTAACCATGCCTTTTACACGAGCTGTTTAAATGCACTACGCCCTGGCGGCATTATGGTACAACAAAGTGAATCACCGCTTATGCATATGCCATTACTGGTTGAAATGCGCGATGCGATGACTGATGTAGGCTTTAACGACTTACAAACACTGCCATTCCCACAACCTATTTACCCAAGTGGCTTATGGTCAGTAACACTTGCTCGTAAAGATGAAGCATTCGCTGGTTTTAGAGAAGACGCAGCAGCAGAGCTTGCGCAAACTACAGAGTATTACAATAATGGTATTCACCATGGCGCATTAGCAACACCAAACTTTATGAAGCGCGCTTTCGAAAAAAAGTAAACGTTATACCAATCGTTTTAAGTTACTGACCATTTATAGCGACAGAAAAATACAGTGGTAACAAGGCAGAGATTTTGACATGTAGTTGTTCTCGGCAATTGCTCCTGCATTGCTCTACCTCTTGCATCCATGCAGTCGTACATGAAAAATTACTAACGCAGTTAGCGCTTTATTTAGCGCGCTAGAATGGTTAAATATTTAAGTCGATTGGTATTAGATACTAACAACGCAAAAAAGGGTTCTATCGAACCCTTTTTTATTGCCTACAGCAAACAATTAAACTTTAAAGCGCTGCAATAGGCGGTTTAATTCATCGGTTAATTGATTCATTCTTACCGCGACTTCTTCGGTTGAACGTGCCAGCTCGCCACCTTGCATGGTTTGCTCGTTCAATGACGATAAATTATGACTTATTTCTTCCGCTACTGCGGTTTGCTCATCGGTAGCTTGGGCTGTTTGCATAGCCATATCATTCACTTTTACTGATGACTCTTGCATCGCATTAAGCACATCATTGGTTTGCGTAAACGAGGCTACGGCTTCATCTGCAAAGCGTTTGCCACCATTAATTGCCGTTAAAGACTGCTCGACACTATTGGCAAACTGCTCAACCATTTTTTGAATATCGTTGGTACTTTCTTGAGTGCGCGTTGCCAAGGTGCGTACTTCATCGGCGACCACCGCAAACCCCCGCCCTTGTTCGCCAGCACGCGCCGCTTCGATAGCAGCATTTAACGCAAGTAGATTAGTTTGCTCTGCAATCGCGCGGATCACTTCCAGCACTTTAGCTATATTATCAGAGCTTTGTTGCAGTTCGGTTGATTTGTTACTGGCATGTTCCATATTTTCAGATAGCGCGACTATTTTATCACTCGAATTAGCCACAGCCGTTAAACCTTGCTTAGCCAGGTGCTGTGAGTTATCGGCTTCTTTTGATGACTGCTGCGCCACATTAGCTACTTCGCGACTAGCAACACTCATTTGATGAACCGCACTGACAATTGATTCAGATGCTTGGCTGAGTTTTTGAGTGATCTGATTATTTTGATTTGCGAACTGGCTTAAATCAGTTCCTAAATGGTTAAGCTCATTAGATTGGCCTAAAATATCACGGATCAATTGCTGCAAATTATCTAAAAAGCGATTAAATGCCGTTGCCAGCTCGGCAAATTCATCTTGGCTTTTTACCACAATACGCTCTGTTAAATTACCATCACCAGAGGCAATATCATTAATTCTCGCAGTCACGTAATGCATTTGCTTCGTTAACTGACGTGGGATCATATAACTGAACCAAGCTGAAATGGCTAACAGCACCACCACCATAGTCAGTAAAAACAGTTTCGTTGTGGTTATCTTCTCTAGCAGCTTTTGTTTTTCTTGTTTAGACGTCAATTCAGCTTGTTCACCTGCTTTATCTAAAATATCGCGCAGCGCTGCAAACTCAGTATTAGCCTGCTGATTTTTTTGCTTGTTTTGTGGGTCATTGATATACGCGTTTGATGCTGATAACCATTTTTCAAAGGCACTATCAAAGCCAGTAAACTGCGCCGTTACTTGCGGGTAGGCTGATAAAAAATGTAAATATTGATTAAAACGATCGGTCACTTGCTGTGCGTTTTCTTGATGATCTTGCAGTTCTTCGGCATTACCTATCTTATTGGTTACTAGGTGTAGTTCAGCTACTTTGGCTTGGTAAAGATCACGGTCACCATTAACCACTACTGAAATAGCATTTAAAAATCGCTCAGATTGTGCTTCTAACGCATCTTTTTGTAAGTTAATTAAGTGAGTATAGCCTGCTATCAGTACTATTATCGCAATCCCAAGTAACACAATTGGCAGCGAGCTCTTGATTCGAATACTCTGTAAGTTCATTTTTCACCTTTGCATAAAATACAACATCAGCCACAACTTAATATAGTTCAAACTATCTGAATTACCATTAAAAGCGCCACTGAACATTTAAGCTAATTTGTTGCTGTGATAGGTTTTTGGGATTATTCATCGCCATGCGATTATCTGCTTGGCTATGTAATGCTGAGCCCTCAATCCCTAGTTGCCACTGCGGCGTTAATTGATAGCGCCAGGTCGCGGTTATACCTTCACCTTCACTGGCATTAGGATCAAATTGCCAGTCGTCATGATCGGTTACCTCAAAATAATCATAACGCATTGAAATACGATGCTTGGCCATTTTATGACTTACTAATATAAAGTGACTATAGAAGCTATTATTTACACCGCGTTTAGCACCCATAGCGGTAGTGCCCGACATCATTTGCGCAATTAAGCGCGTATTCGCAGTAAATTTATATAGCCACGCGACGCTGCTAAAACGAGTATCCCATGCATATTGCCCAGTACTTCTATTTAGTGCTGCAGGGTCGCCATTATTATCGTAATAATAAAAACGAAATTGTGATTTTTTTAAATAATCCCAGTGAATTCCTGCATAATAACCAAAGCGCCCATCAACCTCCTCAAAGGGCAAGACCTGATTTGCCTGATACTGAAGTTCGGTGCTATTAAATGAAGCGATTGGCGCAAACGCAATACTTTCATTAAAGGTCGTTTGGCGGTCATGCATTGCAAAGCCACGCCAAGCTAATAATGTGCCTGCAGGATCATTACCTTTAAATGTGGCGCCAACCAATGCAAAGCTATGGGTACTGTTAAAGCTGCGCCCAGGCCGCTTGATAGTGGCCTCAACCCCAACGGTACGTACCTCTTCACCTATCCATGAGTTTATTGCTGAGTTAGTGTAATTATATGGTGAAAGCCAGCCCATATCTGGATTTTCTAATGATAATAACGGGTAAAAACCACCTACCCGCAGATGCCATTTATAGTTACTCGCTGTTAGCGGCTTATATTGCAAATATGCTTGGCTAAAACCTAAAGTTGGCTGCGGATCTTGATAAGCATTAATAACCCCATGTGCTGACCAAGCGGTGGTTAAATCAGTCCTAAAATCAACGACTCCCTGAGAAAGCACAATGCCATCATTGTCACTATCGTATCGGTATAGCCCTACGCTACCTTGTTGCCAACTTACGTATTGATCACCCTGAACTGCACTTAGTTGCACTAAGCCCTTTACTTGTGCAAAAGCATTGCACGTTAATGTTAGCCCCACTACACCTAGGTAAAAGCAAGCTTTATTCATAGTCGTCAAATTCATCAACACCCACCGCAACACGAGAAATAATCGCCTGTTTTATTTGATAAACAACCGGCGCACTAGTTAGTGCAATGGCTTTGCTTTCAGTTTTGCTGATGTCACTAAATTCGGAGTGCCAAATATTGAGTGTAAAATCTCCGGCCTCAAGCGCCAGCTCAATTTGTCCTTTATCATTGGTCATTGCGTAATACGGACTATCAACCACCACAATATACCCCAACATCCAATCATGAATATTACAGCCTAATTCAACTACGCCCGTTTGCTCAAAACTGATCGGATCCTGTGGTTGCTCTCGGTATAGCTTTAGCTCAAACGATTTAGCTTTGGAAAACGAATACACGTGGTGCATGATTGAATCTGCATTTGGAAACTCAACTTGAGCATTTTGCGGTACCACCAACACATGGGGAATAAACTGCCGGTCTTTTTGAGTCATTATAAAGGGTGTAGTTGGCGCGGGGAATTCAACACTTTTATCCGCAGGCGTTAACCAGACGACGGCATTAGCGAGCGGTTTTTGCTGTTGATCATTAATGGTGATAATACCAGCGTAACTATTAAAAACCATTAAACACAATGAAAGAATGAAGGTCTGCTTTAACATTTTAATATCTTCTTATTTAACTTCATTCATTATAAACCAATTAGATTAATCTTTTGTTAATTATATTCTGTTAAAAATATCTCGTTAATTATTTTTCAATATTTAACCTAAGCTAACTAATGAGCTGAATACGTATGCAGTCATCTCGTAATCTAGGCCCTTGCGCTTTATGCTAAATGCTTCAATTAGGTTACACCTCAAGGAACAGCTATGCGATTACCTTTGCTACTTCTGCTTGGACTTTCAAGTGCTTGTTTTGCTAAAGACGCGACGATTCAATCCCCGAACGGAAATATAACAATAACCATTTCGGATCAGCAAGCTACACCAAGTTATAAAATCAGCTTTAACGGCAAAGATGTTATTGAAAATTCAGCTCTTGGCTTCGAATTTAAACAACAAGCCGCCTTTGCTGAAGGTTTTACAATCACCGACGTTAACAACTCCCAACATAACAGCCAATGGCAGCAACCTTGGGGTGAACGCCAAACTATTATAGATAAACATAATGAGCTCGCGGTTACGTTTAAAAAGCCAGCGCCACAAGGCGGCACTTACACGGTTCGTTTTCGAGCTTTTAATGATGGCGTCGGTTTTCGTTACGAAGTACCTAAACAAGCTGGATTTGAAAATATTGAAATCACTAAGGAGCTAACCGAATTTGCAATTAGTGGTGCGGATAAAGCCACCGCATGGTGGATCCCAGCTCGTGGTTGGAACCGTTATGAATATGTTTATAACACCACTCCACTGCAACAAGCTGCTCTTGCGCATACTCCATTTACCTTTAAAAACGCTGATGGCGTCCATGTGAGCATTCACGAAGCTGCATTAGTTGATTATGCAGGGATGGTGCTCAATCAACGTCGCCCAGGGACTTTACAAGCCGACTTAACGCCTTGGTCTGATGGTGTTGCGGTTAAAAAACATGGCGCATTTAATACTCCGTGGCGCACAATTCAAATTGGTGACAAAGCCGTTGATTTGATCAACTCAGATATTATTTTAAACCTCAACGAACCAAATAAACTCGGTGATGTATCGTGGGTTAAACCAGGTAAATATGTCGGTATTTGGTGGGGCATGCATATCAATGAGAACACTTGGGGCAGCGGTGAAAAGCACGGTGCGACCACCAAAGAAACCAAGCGCTACATGGATTTTGCAGCTAAATACGGTTTTGATGGGGTACTTGTCGAGGGCTGGAATATTGGCTGGGATGGCGACTGGTTCTTCAATGGTGATGTTTTTAGTTTTACCAAACCTTACCCTGACTTTGATATTGCAGAGCTAACTCGCTATGGCAAAGAAAAAGGCGTACAGCTGATTGGCCACCACGAAACGTCTGGCAACGTAACCAACTACCGCAACCAGATGGAAGACGCCTACGCACTGTACGAAAAATCTAACGTTAGCCAAGTAAAAACAGGTTACGTAGCAGATGGCGGCAACATCAAACGCATTGATGAAAACGGCATTGCTCGCCATGAGTGGCACGATGGCCAATTTATGGTTAATGAATACCTACACAGCGTGCAACTGGCTGCAAAACATAAAATCAGTATTAACACCCATGAACCGATAAAAGACACAGGTCTGCGCCGTACTTATCCGAACTGGATAGCCCGCGAAGGTGCTCGCGGCCAAGAGTTTAATGCATGGGGCACACCGCCAAATCCACCAGAGCATATTCCAATGCTCGCCTTTACCCGTATGTTAGCTGGGCCAATGGACTTTACACCCGGCATTTTTGATATGAGTTTTAATGGATTAGGTGGTGATACAAATCGTCCACAAACCACACTTGCGAAACAACTCGCGTTATATGTCGTAATGTATAGTCCAATCCAAATGGCCGCTGATCTTCCGCGTAACTATTTAGCCAAACCGGACGCATTTAAATTTATTCAAGACGTACCAACAGATTGGCAACAAAGTATCGCACTAGCGGGTGAGGTTGGCGATTACGTGGTGTTTGCTCGCAAAGAGCGTAAGCGTGATAACTACTCTGGTAACGACTGGTTTTTAGGAGCAGTAACCGATGAGCAAGCTCGCAGCATAGAGATAAAACTCGACTTCTTAGAGCAAGGTAAAAAGTTTGAGGCACAAATTTATCGTGATGGTAATAATGCGCAGTGGAAAAACAACCCATACGATTTAAAAATCGAAAAGCGCATAGTCACAGCTGCTGATAAGTTAACGCTTAAACTTGCCACCAGCGGCGGCACAGCAATTAGATTTAAAGCTTTATAATAGCGCGAAGTCGATAGTGAAAATAGGAGGCGCGAGTTTCTCTCGCGTCTTCTTTTTGATAAACAATCGGCAAATAAAGAACCTCCAATTCATAATGTTAACGTATGAGTTAGCCCTTAAAATAATTGTTCAATGCTACAGTTCATGACCTCATTAAACTGTTGGCATCATCATTACTGCAACCAAAAGCAACTATGCTTATATTGATGGCGCTGTTGTATCACCCCCTGAAAATACCTAACACATCCTATAAATAGCACGTGAAATACCGTGTAATAGTTTTATTTCCATTATTGCTCTACTTTTACAGATTAAAAAGTTAGTTAATTAGTAACAGTAGGAATACCAAGCATGGCTGTGAGGCATATATTTAATAATTTTGAAAAATTACGCAGCACTAATAAACAACTAAATGGCAGTCAGCTCAATAATAGTGAACTTGCTTAAAAGGACTTTTAGAGCTAATACCTCTAGAGCCGCTTCAATACTATAAGGAATATAATAATGGCTAAGAAACCCAAAAATCTCAGTATTAAAACGCTAGCAACTGCTAACAATGTGCCATGTTGGTCAAATGACAAAGATGTTGAACTAGCCTGCCAGCGGTTAACTGAAATGTTTGTTGGCCTTGGTCAAGTGCCGCGTATAGAAAAAGGTCAACAGCCAGCACAACGAGCTGTATTTAGAAAGCAACATGGCATCGCTTACGGCCACTTTATTATCAATCCAGATATAGACCCACAATTTAAAATTGGCATTTTTGCAGACAAAGAATACGAATGTGCAGTGCGCTTTTCAAGTGATACGTTACCATCATCACCAGATTTACACAGCACATTAGGATTGGCAGTGAAGCTCTTTGGAGTAGATGGGCCAAAGCTAATTGGCGAAGGTGATACCGCAGATTTTATTTTTCAAAATATGGATCGGTTTTTCACCAAAAATGCGCAACAGATGTGCCAATTCACCACTGCAGGCGTGATCGATAAAAACTATGATGCCTATTTAAATAATCCAAAACACATACAAACAGCCAATATTTTACAGGCTATGCAAAAAGTTGAAGCAAGCTGTTTAAGCGCTAATTATTGGGCAATATTACCGTTCAAATTAGGCGAACAACAGATTGTAAAATATCGCTTAGTGCCTGAAGGCAGTGAACTTGGCGCACCAAGTATCGATAATAATTACCTCGCTTTAGATTTGCAGCGACGTTTACGTCAAGGCAGTGCAACATTTCGCTTTGAAGTACAATTAAGAACAAACCCAAAAACAATGCCACTTGATGATGCACAAGCCGTATGGAGCTGTGAAGAAAGCCCATACGTATGTATTGCGCGGCTGCATTTAGCACAACAAAATATTACCGCGATTGGTCAAGCTGAGCTTGGTAATAACTTAGCGTTTAATATTTGGCGTACTTTAGCCGCCCATGAGCCTCTAGGTAGCATTGCATTGGCTCGAAAGTCAGCCTATGCGGCCAGTGCTCATGCCCGACATACAGCCAACGGTCAGCAGCTACAAGAGCCTAAACAGTTAAGTGAATTTAAGCCACAGCAAGATCAAGATACTGACTCTGAGTGTATTGTTTATGCCGGTATTTATCCGCCTATTGGTGTAATGCGCGTGGGTAATAGTAAAAAAGGCTACTTTATTGGCCCGCAACAACCGCAGCCCATAGCTCATACTGATGAATACAGTTACCGAGATAAAACAGGTGCATTAAAGCGCCAAGCAGCTGAGTTTAGAATTTACGGTTTTAATGCCGCTGGTAAAGCGATAAAAGAACTAACCCTCGATAATGCAGACATTACTTGGCATGCTGAATTAGCAAATCAAAAAGCCTGCTGGTACGAATTTCAAATTGCTTTAGATATTCCAGAAGCTGCAGATGCGCCGCCATCGTTACTGCGTAATAACAATGTAGCCGATCGTAGCAAGCTGTTAATCAAAGGGGGCAAACACAGTATAAGCGGCAAAAACGTAAAATCTAAGCATGAGTTTATTGGCCAATTTATGGATCAGGATGTGTATTTAGGAGAAATGCGCAGTGATCAATACGGTCGCTTACTCATGCTCGGTGGTCATGGCGTGTCACGCAACGTAAACGGCGATATAGCCATTACCTTTGCAAATAATGAAGGCTGGTATGATGACACCTCAGATGGCCCAATTACAGCAGAGGTTGTATATCAGGGGATATCGCTAAGAGTAGAACCCGCTTGGGTTATTTGCGCGCCACCGGATTATGCACCGATGCAAAAATCAGTACGCACCATGTGGGATTTAATGCGCGATGTTGCTGTAGATGCTGGTATGCTGGCAAGACCACAGCGACCTTCCTTTAGTAACGACATTCAACCCATATTTGACCGAATGACGGATTTACAATGGGTTAATGACGGATTTGCTGGCGCATTTGGCTGGGGGGGTCAGTTTAATTACACCACCAATGAATGGCTAGAAAAGCTTAGCGATCCCTCTCCTGCCTATCAGGAATTACGCCGTACACTGTCTAATAACTTTCGTCGTTTTGATGTTCCCGGTGCGCAAGCTCCACAACTATGGCCTTGGCTGTATGGCGACGCGATTAGCATTCCTCCCACGGGCTCAGTGCGCCAGCATGCAACGCTATCAAATTTGCAGTTGAGCTTTTTAGAGCAATGGGTGAAAGGTGATTTTATTAATGATTACACTCCTCAATCAGCTTGTCCGGCACATGCAAATGTAACCGCGTTAGATGATTATCCAATTGCTGAGCAGCCAGAACTACTTACTCGCGGCGCGATGGAGTTTTGCCTTGCTGATGCATTTCACCCGGGCTGTGAAATGACTTGGCCAATGCGAACTGCAGGCATGTATATGTCGGCATTTCGACTCAAACACGCCCAAGCGGACTTACAAAGTGACCGTTACTATTATGGTCCTGTGATGAATAGCGACGTTTATACCCTCGCGCAAGGACCTTTATTTGGTGGTCAAGTAGCAGGCGGGATAACACGCTGGATGGCTATTCCTTGGCAAACTGATACCGCGAGCTGTAGAGATGGCTACAGCTCTGAGTACGATCCATTTTTACCGACATTTTGGCCTGCTCGAGTGCCAAATCAAATAATGAATCAGTTCCGCTATCAACAAGTGCTTGATACCTCATTACCTGACAGTACTCGTCAACAGGCTTTTGCTTATCGTACTGATTGGCTTGATGATTTACCTCTGCACGGTAATCCTGCCACATATACAAACCAAATCAATAGTATGATAGACAACTTTGCTGAACTTGCGATTGTACAACCGCATATCGGCGTAATAGGCGATGCACAATTTCCTAGCGCAATGCAGGTTGGTATATTGCCCAACAATCCACAAAATGAGGCACAAGTTAACTTAGCGAGTAAAGCGATACAGCATACAAAAGCGACTCTCTCGGCTGAACATGCTTCACATCGTAGTCAAACCAACTTAGGTGTTACCGAAAAAGCGAGCCGTTTTCATCGCAACAAAGGACGCTAAAGCAATGCTGCAAGAGACCGAATTACAAACGGATGTTGTGATCATTGGTGCAGGTGTGGCAGGCTGTATCGCCGCACTTGCTTTATGTGATTCATATCAAGTTACTTTGATTGATAAGTCTGAGATGCCCGAAGAGCGAATTGGTGAATGCTTAGCACCTGCCGCACGGCGTATTTTACAACAGTTAGATTTGTTAACTGAATTTGAAAACCAACTGATGGCCAACGTACTTACCCCACAGCATTTACACAATGCAGGATTGCAAATAAGTTGGGGCCAATCAACACCCTATGTTACTGATAATCTCAGTAACCCGGATGGTTTGGGTTGGCGCTTGGATCGTCAAGTATTTGAGAGCTTTTTACGCGAAAAAGCGCTGCAACGGGGTGTCCGCTGTATTTGGCCTGCCAAATTAGCACACAGCGAATACCAAGGGCAACGCTGGCAAATAACACTAACACAGTTACAACAAGAGCAAACAATCAACATTGCGAGTCAATTCGTAATTGATGCCACTGGCCGAGAGGCTCATTTTGCAAAAAAATACACCGCTCGCAAACAACATGACCGTCTAATATCTTGCTGGGCAACCGTGGCTAATACTATTGAAAATCAACTAGGCAGCATTTGTGCCACGCAAAACGGCTGGTGGTACAGTGCACCATTACCAAACCAACGTCGTGTTTTAGCATTTCAAACGGATCCGGATTTGCTGACCAAAGGCTTACAACGTGATACAAAGTTATTTACTCAACATGCGCAATGTTATGCCAATCAAGCGAAGATTCTCGATGTATGCCAACAGCCAATAACACTGCACGGTATCGTCAGCGCGAACTCCACTCGCTTAGAGTGTTTTGCAGGCCAACAATGGGCCGCTTTAGGTGATGCAGCACTGAGCTTTGACCCAATCTCATCACAAGGAATTTTTAATGCGATGGCAAGTGCCATGCAACTTGCCGATCTGATGAAAAAACTCGAGATAGTCAATAAAATAGAACACGATAGCCAGCTACAATTTAAAAAACTATACCAGCAACAAATAGAACAGATTTGGCATCGTTATTTAGATCACAAACGCTATTTTTACGCTCAAGAGCAACGCTGGTCAAACAGTCCTTTTTGGCAGCGCAGACAGCAGCCGAGTAGTATAAAAGTATATACGGCTAACTCACTTTGACTGGTAAATAAACCTCAGCATTTAAACCGCCTTCAGGGCGATTAACCAGTTTTACTTTACCACCATGCATATCAACTATGCGCTTAATGATCGCAAGCCCTAACCCACTACCTTCACTGCCTCGCGCAGCATCGCCTTGTTTAAAAGGTTCAAATACCGTTTCAAGTTCACTTTCAGGAATACCTGGGCCATGATCTTTTACAATCACCATAGCGTATTTTTTATCACGACTTAGCGCAGTTTCAACATCAATATCACCATCCGAATAACGAATCGCATTTTCAATCATGTTGGTAATAACTCGCTTGATTGCCACCATACTTAAAGGAATGCTACTAATACTAGGATTTTCGCTAAAAGTGATAGTGCGTTGATGTTTTTGTTCTGAATGCACCACTTCTGACACTATCGCGTTGAGATCTTCAAGCGCTAACTCCTCACGTTTGTGATGACGCAAATACTCAATAAACTGATCAATAATGGCATTCATGTCTTCAATATCGTAGATGATCCCTTCACGCAGATAATCTTCTTCATCCGACATCATTTCGGTAGCAAGGCGAATGCGCGTCAGCGGCGTACGTAAATCATGAGACACCCCAGCCATAAGTAGACGGCGATCGTTCTCAAGCGCTGCTATACCACGTGACATTTGATTAAATGCGCGGGTTACTTCGATGACTTCAGTTGAGCCGTGTTCCTCTAATTTTGTAGAAAAATCTCCAACCCCTACTTTTACCGCCGCTTGTTGTAGCGCTTTTAAAGGTCGATTCAAATGACGTGCGAACAGCCAACCACCGAGTACACTTAAAAAGCCGATACTAGATAAATAAAAGGTTAGAAATTCGAGATTATTTTCTTTAAAACCAGTTAGCGGTACTTTAACCCAGTAACCCGGTGCTTGCGGCGCTTCTACCCAATAAACAAGCGGATCTGTTTGGCTAATACGCACTCGGGCTGAACCATTTAGTTGCTCTGACATACTACGCGACAACATTGAATATTCACGAGTTTGCGCCAAACCTTCGCTCATCGCTTGGCGCTGGGTCATGACTTCGATACCGGTTATTTCAAAAAACTTTTCAGACACCTCATCACTTATTTCAACGCCATCTTCCCAGTCTATAAACACAGTTTTGATTTGTTTTGCGAGAATAAGGTTAACTTGCTCAATAGTAGGCTTAACTACGTAAAGGCTAACCGTGATGTAAGACACTACTTGGTTGATCAACAATAGTGCCGCAACTAAAAACACCGTTTGTCCAAATGCACTTTTGGGAAACATACTCATTATGGCTATTTTTCACCATCTGGAACAAATACGTAACCTAAGCCCCATACAGTTTGAATATAACGTGGATTAGCGGCATCGACTTCGATCATGCGACGCAAACGTGAGACTTGTACATCGATACTACGCTCTAATGCACTGTAATCTCGACCACGCGCTAAGTTCATTAACTTATCACGACTAAGCGGCTCTCGTGGATGTGTAACAAGCGCTTTCAATACCGCAAACTCACCACTGGTCAACGACATGGTTTTGTCGCCTTGGCTCATTTCACGGGTGGCTAAATTAAGCGAAAACTCACCAAACGAAATATGATTTTCTTCTGCTGACGGTGCACCTGGCACTTCTTTTGAACGACGACGCAAAATGGCTTTAATACGCGCTAATAATTCACGCGGGTTAAATGGTTTCGGGATGTAATCATCAGCACCAAGCTCTAAACCGATAATACGATCAACCTCATCACCTTTGGCAGTTAACATGACAATTGGAATTTCATTTTCTTTTTGGCGTAACCGCTGACAGATAGATAAGCCATCTTCACCGGGTAACATTAAATCAAGTACCATCAAGTGAAAGTTTTCACGCTCTAACAGCCGATCCATTTGTTCTGAATTAGCAGCTGTACGCACAATAAATCCTTGTTCTACCAAGTAGCGCTCTAACAAGCTGCGTAAGCGCATATCATCATCAACGACTAATACTTTTGTGGTTTCATGTCCCATCACTTTCATTCTTATTTTTCTGTACTGTTATGATTAATATAAATGAAAAACATGATAATAAAAAACTAATTAGGTCACTAGATTGTTACTGAACATTTCAAGCCCACAAAAATGCTGGCGAGAACAAAAATCAGCTCGACAAGCCAACAAGATTTTTATACCTTGCCTAGGTGTTTCTCAAGGTAATAATTTAAACGTGAAAACTAATTTAATCACCCGCGAAGGGTATTTACAGCTGCAACAAGAACACGACCACTTATGGAATGTTAAACGCCCTGAAGTCACAAAAATAGTGAGCTGGGCTGCTAGCCTTGGTGACCGTTCAGAAAATGCTGATTACCAGTACAATAAACGTTTGTTAAGACAAATAGATCGTCGCGTGCGGTATTTACGCAAACGCATGCCAGATCTAAAAATAATTGATTACTCGCCGCAGCAAGCTGGTAAAGTGTTTTTTGGTGCATGGGTCGAAATAGAAAATGAACAAGGTGAAGTGCTGAAGTTTCGCATTGTTGGCCCTGATGAGATTTATGACCGCAAAGATTATATCTCGATTGATTCGCCGATGGCGCGCGCATTATTGAAAAAACAAGTGGATGATGAGTTTTATGTTACAACTCCGCAGGGCAAAAAAGAGTGGTACGTTAACAGTATCAGTTACTCTGGGGCTTCATAAATCCTCAGTAAAACGATAGATCCTCGCTTCTCATTATTCAGATAAGGTTAATTATTGATTGTCTAAAGTGAATTTGTAGACTATAAATAAAAGTACTCAAGTAAAGCATTTCGCGCTTGAGTTGAATATTAGAAGGTAGTAGTTATGTCAAACGTAATACATCGCATAGTAAGTAATGCCGTGTTATTTACACTCTTAATGAGTGTGAGTTTGACTGTAATTGCTCAAGGTCTTGACGACCACGACCATTTATCCCCAACCGCAAACTATGTTGCTTGTGACATTCCTGACCAAGCTAATCTTGACGTTGACTTAGACACACACGTTGACGGGATCTCTATCAGGGTGCTTCAACCACTCCCTGAAAACATTTTATCACTTTATGTGAGTACCACTTTCGTACAACCTTTTAGCTATGCGTATCAGCGTGGACCACCGGCTTATTTTATTTAATTTATCGCTTAAAAACTTGATTAAATTTAATAACATAATTGGTGATTACTATGGCTAACTTTAAAGAACTTCGTACTCAAGACATTTCTAAAGGCGTTTTATCTCACACTTACCGTGACACTCAGCCGTTAATTGATTTAACGTCTCCGGCTTTGAAAATGGTCAATAATTTTACTCAAAAAGACCCGCTACGTGCTCATTTTGAAACCAGCATTGTTGATGCATTAAAACAGATCACTAGCCAACATACAGACTTTATTTTAGTAGTAGATGACAAAGAAAAATTACTTGGTATAGCATCTAGTGCGGATCTACAAAGCTCAAAAATTATGATTTTAGCACAGCGCTTAAATGTACCTCGCAACGAAGTTAACTTACTTCATGTAATGACACCACTTAGCCACTTAACTGGCGTAAGTATGCAAAGCTTAAGCTATGCTTGTATTGGTGATGCACTACAAACAATGGAACAAAACGGTATTATGTTTTTACTGGTTACTACCGCACATAATGAAATTTGTGGTTTAATTTCAGCTCGAGAAATTGCTAAAACATTACAAATTCCGTTACATATCACCCCTATCGCGCACAGTTTTAGTGAAGTAATGCAACATATTGAACACCCTCATTAAGCACTGATACATGTTTAATTGAACCACCTCTTTAAAAGGCCTTAAAGTATATAAATAGCATACTTTAAGGCCTTTTTATTAAGCCCTGCTGTGATATTATTCAAGCAATTAATTACGCCAAAACTATCGTTCTGGTCTTCAAATTGTTTAATAAGGTTTTTGCATGAGCAATATCTCTGCACGTTTAGCCACTGAGCTGAATGCTCAAGAGCAACAAGTTATAGCTGCTACAAAATTACTCGATGAAGGTTCAACAGTGCCTTTTATTGCCCGCTATCGTAAAGAAGTAACGGGTGGTTTAGACGATACCCAATTACGATTGTTAGAGCAGCGTTTATCGTATTTAAGAGAGCTGGAAGAACGTAGAGCCTTCATTCTTTCGACGATTAAAGCGCAAGATAAACTCACCACCAGCTTAGCTGCCGATATTAATAATGCGGACAGCAAGACTGAACTTGAAGATTTATATTTACCTTACAAAGCTAAGCGCCGCACTAAGGGGCAAATTGCTATTGAAGCTGGTCTTGAGCCGTTAGCGAATGCTTTATTTAATGATGCTTCTTTAGATCCTGAGCAACAAGCCGCTGGCTACCTAAATGCAGAAGCCGGCTTTGCTGATGAAAAAGCAGTTCTGGATGGCGCTAAATTTATTTTAATGGAACGCTTTGCTGAAGATGCCAAGCTGCTCGCCAAATTTCGTAGTCACATCAGTCAGCACGGTCAAATCGAAGCAAGCTTAATCAAAGGCCAAGAACAAGCTGGCGCTAAATACCGCGATTATTTTGAGCATCAAGAAGCGCTTAAAAAAGTGCCTTCGCACCGCGCTTTAGCTATGTTGCGCGCGCGCAACGAGGGTATTCTACAGTTAACAATCAACCCTGAGCCAAGTTCAGAAAACCCGGCCCATATGTGTGCCGTGATGATTGCCGATCATTACCGCCTTGATATTAACAACCAAGTAGCCAGCCCTTGGTTACTCACTGTCGTGCAGTGGGCCTGGAAAATTAAGCTAGGCTTACATTTAGAAAACGAATTTTTAGCAGCCATGCGTGAAAAAGCCGAAACAGGCGCTATCGATGTGTTCGCTAAAAACTTAAAAGACTTACTTATGGCTGCCCCTGCTGGGCCTCGCATAACATTGGGCCTAGATCCTGGTCTGCGCACTGGCTGTAAAATTGCCGTTGTTGATAGCACTGGTAAGTTATTAGCCACACAAACTATCTTCCCACATGCACCACAAAATCATTGGGATAAGTCAGTACGAACGCTAGAGCAGTTATGCCGCCAACATAAAGTCGAACTAATCGCTATTGGTAACGGCACCGCTTCACGCGAATCAGACAAACTGGTTGCTGAATTAATCAAAGCAAATAGCGAGCTAAAACTCAATAAAATTATGGTCAGTGAAGCTGGCGCATCGGTGTATTCAGCATCAGAATTTGCTGCTAATGAGTTTCCTGATTTAGATGTGTCGTTACGTGGTGCGGTTTCAATTGCGCGTCGCTTACAAGATCCACTGGCTGAACTTGTGAAAGTGGAGCCTAAGTCAATTGGTGTAGGTCAATATCAGCACGATGTATCACAAAGCCAACTAGGGCAAACTCTGACTTCTGTTGTTGAAGATTGTGTGAACTCGGTAGGTGTAGATTTAAATATGGCCTCAGTGCCATTGCTTGCGCGTGTTTCAGGGTTAAATAAAACCTTAGCGCAAAATATTGTTAATTATCGCGATGCTAACGGTTCATTCACTAAACGCTCAGAGCTAAAGAAAGTAGAGCGTTTAGGGCCAAAAGCATTTGAACAAGCCGCCGGTTTCTTAAAAATTAGTAATGGCAGCGACCCACTTGATAAATCATCAGTTCACCCGGAAGCTTACCCTATCGTTAAACGCATTTGTGAACAAAATAGTCTCGATGTAAATAACCTAATTGGTAACTCAGAGCTGCTGAATAAGTTAGTTGCCAATGACTACATTGATGATAAATTTGGCTTACCAACGGTTACCGACATCATCAGTGAACTTGATAAACCTGGACGCGACCCTCGTCCTGATTTTAAAACAGCAGAGTTTAAAGCAGGTGTTGAAAAAATCAGTGACTTAAAGCCAGGGATGATTTTAGAAGGCGTGGTTTCAAACGTAGCTAACTTTGGTGCTTTTGTTGATGTGGGTGTGCACCAAGATGGTTTAGTACATATTTCAGCGATCACTAATAAGTTTATCTCTGATCCGCGTGAAGTAGTTAAAGCAGGTGATATTGTAAAAGTAAAAGTAGTGGAAGTTGACGCTGCCCGTAAACGTATTAGTTTTACCATGCGTTTAGACGATGACATTGATACCAGCAATAAACCTGCTCCATCAGTCAGTCAAAAGCCGCAAGCCAATAATCGTAACAATGCTCAGCAACCTCGCGCTGCAAAACCAACACGCGATACCGGTAATACAATGATGGGTAATGCATTTGCAGACGCCTTCGCAAATGCAAAAGTGAAAAAATAACGCTTAAGCAAAAACGCCACAAACTCAGTTTGTGGCGTTTGCAATTCTGCTATTTAAATCCGATTTAAAAATAATAACGAAATGCTGCTGCTGCGATGTCAGCGTATTCATCGGTGTAACTGTAGGAAGCAGTAAACGTTATTTTTTCAGTGACTGCGTAATTTATACCCGCTTTTAACAGGAGGTTATTTTCACTTTCAGCATCATGTAAACGTACATAACCAGCACCTACGCCATGTAAACGTTCATAACCAACGCCTGCATTTACTTCAAATTGTTCGCTCAATAAATGTCGAATTTGTGCAGTTACTTCAAAGGAGTCAGCTGTTTCTGAACCTTCATAGTATGTTTTTGAAACATCAAAAACATTACCATCAGATTCAAGTCTATGTACAAATGTTTCCTCAGTCTTAACCTTACTTTTCCCATACTTCAGGGCATAGTCAACAGAAGTTTCTCTTGAAAAATGTTGAATGTATCCAAAGCCAACATTATAACGAGTTAAACTCATATCCGTTGTTTCATAGTAAGAATCTGTCATATTAGATGTATAAGTGCCATCTGGTAGAGGAGCAAATGATGTAAATGTAGTAGTGCTAGAATAGTCAACACGACTTTGAGAATACGAGCCTGTCACGAACCAACTTTCAAAAATTTGTTTGCTAAGATTAATAACGTACCCATCGTAGCCAGAATACATTGGGCTGTCAGGGTCCGTTTTATCATTGCTTTTAATGTCAGTTTTTGTATAGCCAACTTCAACATAATCGTAGCTTAAAAGTGATGCTTGGTTTGCTGCGGCGGTGATTGAGAAAAGTGATAAAGCCCCTGCTAATACTGCATATTTCATTTAATTGTCTTCCATACTAAAGTCGCCACAAAATCTATTTGCGGCGATTTTAATTTTTTATTTCAAGATTAAAAGTAAAAGCGTAACGTCACTGCAATGTCTGCGTACTCATCAACGTAACGGTATGAAGCACCTAAAATTGCTTTTTCAGTCAAGGTATAATTAAAACCCGCTTTTAAAACAACGTTATTGTCACTTTCTTCATCATGTAAACGCTCGTAGCCAAGTCCCGCGTTGACTTCAAATTTATCCGTGACTAAATGCCTAACTTGCACATTAGCAGAGAGGATATCAGCACTATCTGAGTCCGAGTAACCTGATTCTGACGATGAGAATACTTGGCCATTAAACCTTTCTTCGACGAGGTTTATGAAGTCAGTGCTGTACTTCAGTCTACCTAGATTGATACTGTAATCTAAATTGGTAACTGCAGATAAACGTTGAATATAACCCGCACTGAGCTCTAATCTAGTAAATTCAGCGTCTAGCTTTCCTTCAGTGTATAACTGTGACGTTCCGACATACTCACCGTTTTGAAAGATATCACGATAATCCTCAGAGACACTATTTGACAGATCATCTGATGTGCTTGCATATAAACCGGTTAGATACCAATTACTACTTACTTGCTTGCTAAGCTTAACTGCATAGCCATCAAAGCTAAGTTCATCCAAGCCATCTACGTCCATTTTTGCATAGCCAACTTCGACATAGTCATAACTTAAGCCAGCCGTTTCATTCGCCACCGCTGTTATTGAAAAAAGTGATAAAGCACCTGCGATTACTGCATATTTCATTTAATTGTCTTCCATACTAAAAATCGTAGGGAAAATAGCAGTTACAGTAATGTTTCACAATTAAGTGCATACATCTTTAGGTAAATAAATGTGAATAACCACACTTAAAAAATGATTTATTTGGATTTAAATTGAGGAAACACATATTACGAGAGAGCAACTATATGGTTGCAGAAAAGCCAGACTGTCCATAAGGCGAGGTGGCGGCTTGATAAAACTGCGCAATGCGACCTGCACGCTGCTCAACTTCAATATCGCGCTTAGCCGTTGCGGTTTCTGATTCAGCAGTAGCTGCAACTTTCTCATCCTTTGTTAATTCGTTATCTACTTTGAACGATACTGATTGCGTACTGCTTTCATCATCACTGTCTATATTACTAAGCTCTGCTTGCGCTGCAGCGAGCTTTTGAGTGGCATCAGCAGCAATCGAACGATCAGCACCAGAAGGCTCTGCCGGCGCTAAAGCTGCAGCACGTACCGTTTGCATTTTCTCTATTGTAGCTCGCGGGTCACCTGCTATTTCAGCAACGTCAATTTGTACTTCGCCACCAACAGCGTAATTGGTACCATCAGGTCCGCGTTGGTACTCATAACTTGGCGAACCTGCGTGTTGACCACCAACTGATGAGTGAGCTTGCTCATGAATACGTACTTCAATATCACGCGCTTTTAACTCTTTAATTTGCTCAGCGTCTTGTTGCTCTTGCTGAGCTACTTGCTCTTTTTGCTTTGCTTCTTTCTCTGTATCTTGTTGTTGCTGTTCATTTTGCTCTGGGTTTTGCTCTGCATCTCCCTGCTGACGCTCTTGAATTACTTTTTCGTCGGCAAGTTTACCCTTGGCATCATAAGTGCCGGTATCAGTTGTACCGGGTTGTTTAGTTTTTTCATTATCACCAAGCGCTTTGTTTTCAGCATTAGTCGGTTTTGTAGCTGCAGGTGGCGGGATAACTTCCCGAAGTTGGTTGTCACGCCGAGCGGTTTCCGTATAAACATTTGCGGTGTTTATATTAATATTTGGAAATGGCGTGACAATGTTCATGGCAAATTAAACACGAATATCAATCAAAGTCCCCAGCACTTCGTCTGCGGTTTGAATTGATTGCGTATTGGCTTTGGCATTAAACTCTTCGACCTTTAAATTGACCAAGGCTTCATCAATACGTGGTGGTTGTGACACAGGAGCGGTTACCGCTTCTTCCGGACGAGCAGCTTGCAGCTGGCGCTGTTGGGCAAGCTGGGCGTCGTCTTGTTGCTCAATGCTGCCGCGATTTATTTCTGCGCTGGCTTTCTCTATACCCTGACTGGCACGATTAAAACCTTCAACACCGTTATTAAACACAGATCCGATTGGCATATAACACCTCCACCAATGATATATTGGTTAATTATCGCTCATAAAACAGTCAAAATAAAGCTTTACTGCAGAGTTTTTCAAACCACCGTAAAGTTACTTTTCAAAGCATTGATTTGACGGCAGATAAAAACTCTTTTTTATGGGATATAAAAGGTGCGTGTGACGCCTTATCGATCACTTCATACTCAAAATCGTGTTTTAAAACTTTCATTTTGGTTACTGCGCGATACGGTACCAATGCATCTAAACGACCAAATACAGCAAGGATCGGCACTGGACAACAGGCAAAAGCATCGCGTAAATCATCTTGCTGTAAAATATCCAAACCAGCAGTTAATGCGCACTCTTGTGGAGCCGGAAATTCATTGAGTAACTGTTTAAGTTGTTTAATATCATCTCGGGCATTTTCACTGCCCATCGCCTGTATTGCCAAAAAGCGATCGATGGTTTTCTCACGATGAGTGACTAACTGCTCTTTAAATGCAGCTAATACATTTGCTTTAATTCCTGGCCAATCATCGCCTTCAGCAAACAATGGAGTTGCAGCAACTAATATCACTTTCGCGACTTTTTCAGGCCAGTGCTTTGCAATATAAAGAGCAAATAAACCACCTAAAGACCAGCCCATTAAGGTAGTGTTTGGCTGTAATTGATTGCTTAATTGTAATGCAGCGGCATGCAAAGTATACGGCTTTGGCGATGCTTGATTATTACCGTAACCGGGTAAATCAACACTGCGTACTGTATCGTTATGCATAAATTGAAGCTCCGGCAAGATCAACTGCCATACGCCTTGATTCATCCCCCAACCATGTAATAACACCAGCTCATTTTGCATTTTTTATAACCTTGCTCCAAACTTAGCGCTCATAATAGCGTTTGAGGGAATGAATGCAATGACTGCTTTTCATCAATGTTTTCAACAGCTGGGCGATTGGTTTTTTCCTTCTTTTTGTGTGCAATGCCAAAGTATTATCCGTACCAAACATAGTTTATGCGAACATTGTTTAGCTGATTTGCCGCTATTAGATATAACCACACATGCTAATTTACTGTATCGCCCAGATGTGGTTGAGTTATTTCCTGATTGCCAATTCGATTACCTGTTCGCTTGCGCGTGGTATCGTCCCCCTTTCGATGGTTGGCTCACGCAACTTAAATTTAGTAACCAAATTCATTATAAAAACGCATTGTCGTTAATTATTAGCCAGCAACTGACTGTTAGTAAAAAAAATAGCGAAATATGGCCAGATTTATTTATTATTTTACCTCTACATCAGCAGCGTTTTTTAAAGCGAGGCTTTAACCAAGTATCACAATGCTGGTTGCCATGTTTAGTAAATGAAAATATTGATTCTCAGAGTTTACAGCGTACAAAGAAAACCCAAGCACAGTCATCACTTAGCAAAGCTAAACGAGTAAAAAACTTACATGGCGCATTTATATGTAATACCGATATGAGCGGAAAAACAATTGCTATCATTGATGATGTGATGACCACAGGAGCAACTCTTAATGCTGCTACCGTCGCCCTTAAAAAGGCTGGTGCTAAGCAAGTTTGGGCATTTGTAACCTGCTTAACACCATTAGGTCATTAATACTTAAGCTAATTAATTAATCGGCATTCGCTCTAAATGTGTGACCAAAAAACAATGCATTGCTCAATAAACGACTGGTGCCGTACCAATAGCCCCTAAATACCGGATCATCTGTCATACCAATCACACTGCCACGACCATACGAATGTGCCACTAAACCAGCCGCTCCCGCTACTTGCTCAACATTCACATCATCGGTAAAGCCAGCTAGTAATGGCTTTTGCGTATACTGCAACACATTTACAAATGGTGCAGCTGACATTTCAAGTAACCAAGTACTATTTTTAAATACTGGTAAGGTGTCACGCTGTAATGAAAAAGTAAGTGGGTGCGTTAAATCGGCTTTAGTATTAAATATCGCTCCAGCAATACGTTGACGCCCAGCTAGATGATCTTTATCACCATAGTTTAAGCCATCCGTTTTGAAGGCGCTGGCAACATCTCGGCGTGATAAATAACTGGTTTTTAATAGTTGTTGATCGACTAAAAACTTAGCCCCACCTTTGTGGCCCCAAATAACTCCACCTTTACGTACCCAAGTTTTAATTGCTATTTTGTCAGCATCTGAAAGCTTATTGTAATTTCCATGAGCCAAAACAATGTGACTGTAATCACTAAGTTCAAGATCACCAAAACGTTCCATTTCCACAATGGTAGGTGCCACACCAACAAAGCGATCTAAGTAATACCACACTTCACCTACTTCATATTGACTAGTCCCTTGGCCACCAACGAGTAATACTTTCGGCGCTTTAACTACCGCTAACGTCCGCGAGCCTAAATCGACACCCTTTGCCGTTAAGCCAGAAGTAATAGGCGTAATCGCAATACCAAACTCATTTTGTGCACTATTTAATAACGACACCCATTGCGGATTTTTTTGAATCCCAGCAGGAATAATAATACTACCCGCAGCAAATTCCTGTGTACTTGCAAGCGATTTAGCTGATAACGAGCTGAGCGCCACACGAGCTTGCACACCTTGCTGTAATAATTTATTAAGCATTTTCGGAGCTAAATAGTTATCCCATTTAAAGCCAAACGCATACTGTGCATCTAACTCAGCAAATTGTGGTTTTTCAGGCTGTTGCCATGCATTTTTACTAACGTCTAAGCCCCAGCCACTTTTGATTGCTGCAAACTCCAAGTTAAAAGCGTGGGCTAACGTCCAACCGGATACATCATAAAAAGTGTTATCAACAAAACGCTTTTGCTCACTAAAAATGGCTTTAACTAAGCGATATTGCGGCTGGGCTAATGGCACAAAATAACTTTTCGCAGAAAAATTCTTACCATCCGCTTTTACTGCTTTATTAAGTGGATAAGCTTTGATCTGATGCTGTTTCAGTAAATCTAAAAAAAGTGCGCTACGTGTTGTATCTGCACCGCCTTGTACTACATAACCTTTATAATCTTCATCATTAGCAAGCTCTATAGCATTATTGTAAAAACTAGCTTGGTAATCGAGTAATGCTTGGCGATTATCTATCGCAGCCTGAAATGTAGATAGGCTCGTAAGCAGCTGGTTTTTAATCGTAAATGCAAAACTCAGCGGTCCATTTATGGTTTCTTGCAGATGACCACGAGAACTTGCTTGCTCAAATAAAATACCCACACCACCATTTACATCTGGATAAGTTGAACCTTTGCCATAGTAAAAATCATCAAAGCTTTCTTCGGTAAAATATAACGCGTTGTGTTCATCCAATGTTTTGGCATGATAGTTACCTATTGCCTTCGTGAGACTGACATTTTCATCAGGGGTGATCGGATGCTTACGTGATGGAATACCTGGCTGAAAGAAAAACGTGCTATTGGGACCCATTTCATGGAAATCAGTAAGAATATTGGGTTTCCAGTAATGAAACTTAGCAATACGAGCACGTGATTCAGGGTGTTGTAGCAGCAACCAATCACGATTTAAATCAAACCAGTAATGGTTAGTACGGCTACTTGGCCAGCTTTCAATATGCTCCCGAGTTTGTGGATCAGACGATAAGTTCATACCGCGATTACTATTCGCCCAATTCGCAAAGCGTGCTAAACCATCGGGGTTTAATGAAGGATCGAGTAAAATAACCGTGTTATTTAATAGCGTATCAATTTCTTTACCTTGCGCCGCAGCTAAATAATAAGCCACTAGCAAGGCTGAATTACTACCAGAAGATTCATTGCCATGAACGCTATAACCCATCCAAACGACCGCTGGCTGATCGGTTTCTTTGGCTTTTTCTGGATCGGCTAAACGAGCCAAGTGCGCCTTACGTGTTTGCTCCACATTCGCCAACTTATCAGCTGCGGTGATAGTTAGCATAACGAGCGGGCGCTGCTCATGGGTACGACCAATGACTTCAAAATTAATACGGTCACTTTTTTGTGCCAATATTTCCATATAACGAACGAGTTGATCATGACGTACGTGCCACTGCCCGACTTCATAGCCTAAAACCTGCTCTGGAGTGGGAATAGTTGGATCAAATTTCACATCATCATTGAAATAATATGAAAGCGGTTGTGCTAAACAAGAAAAGCTTAGCAATAGTGTAAAGATTGTTATTATCAAACGCATAGAAAACACTCAGTAAATGATCAATGTTTGCACGCTACCATTGCTTAAAATAGATGCCAAATTTTTACGCTCAACACTGGCGACAACGCGATGAGCGGAGTATGATAACCAGTATCCGAGTAATTTAGTCAAGTATAGTTGTTTTATGATTTCTATTTCCGAAACCGCACAATCGCATTTTGCAAAATTATTAGCTGACCAAGCTGAAAAAACAAATATTCGCGTATTTGTTGTTAACCCTGGCACATCACAAGCGGAATGTGGTGTATCTTACTGCCCTGAAGATGCAGTAGAAGCCACCGATATTCGTCTTCCTTTTAACGGCTTTGATGCTGTAGTTGACACAGAAAGCGCGCCATTTTTAGAAGAAGCTGAAATCGATTTCGTTACCGATAAAATGGGCACCCAGTTAACACTTAAAGCCCCCAATGCAAAAGCCCGTAAAATCGGTGATGATGCAAGCCTTAACGAACGTATTCAACACATGCTTGAAACTGAAGTTAACCCTCAGCTTGCTAACCATGGTGGCCAAGTAAGTCTTGTAGAAGTAACTGCTGAAGGTATTGCTGTTCTTCAATTTGGCGGTGGCTGTAATGGTTGTTCTATGATCGATGTCACACTAAAAGAAGGCATTGAAAAAGAAATGATTGCTAAGTTCGATGAAATCACCGGTGTTGCTGATATTACTGATCACAAAGCTGGCGATCATTCTTACTATTAATAGTAGGCAGTCATGCTAAAGCCGCTGATATATCGCTTAGGTTCAGAGCCTAAGCTCAGTTTAAAGCGCTTTTTACGCGGCTTAGCACTGTTTGTGCTAGCCGTGATATTAATCACCCTCGGCTATTATAGCCACTACAGCTTACAAATCATCGGCTTAGTAATTTTAGCCATCGCACTATTCTTCGCCGCTTGGGGCTACTTAGGTATCTTTGCTAATCGCTTTTCGCAGGTATTAGACAGAAAAGATTCCCGTCCAGAAGAAGATCCTGATCTTTGGAAATAGCCAAAGCTCTAGGTTCTATCAAAATACTGCCATGAAAAAGCACTCATCAACAATACCTATTTAATTTGTCGTACTTTATTTCAGTTGTTGCGGGAGCCTGAGTTTATGAAGAACGAACCGACGACCTTCGGGTTATGAGTAGCCCAATTTTCGCACTCACTGAATTTTAGACATAAAAAAACACTCATTTTAAGAGTGTCGATTCATTATTACTTGATTTCAGTGGTTGCGGGAGCCGGATTTAAATAGATGGCCTTTGCTGGCTAATGTAGAGCTGAGACCGACGAGCTATTTATTTCACTGAGTTTCAGGCATAAAAAAACACGCTTTAGGCGTGTCTGTTTAATATTTTAAATTGTAATTTCAGTTGGTTGCGGGAGCCGGATTTGAACCGACGACCTTCGGGTTATGAGCCCGACGAGCTACCAGGCTGCTCCATCCCGCGCCTGAAATATTAAGTGTTATTTTACTTCTTACTTAATTAAAGAAGTCAGCCAACTCACTAAAGAATTGGTTGCGGGAGCCGGATTTGAACCGACGACCTTCGGGTTATGAGCCCGACGAGCTACCAGGCTGCTCCATCCCGCGCCTGTATATTTTAAGTCTATCGACTAGTGATTTTTAACTCTCACCAAGAGTTTACAGTAACCGCTTCTTTAAAAGAATTGGTTGCGGGAGCTGTGAAAGGTGAAGAGTGAACCGACGACCTTTTAAAACTTCCAATGCACCAAATCATTTAAGAAAATTGGTTGCGGGAGCCGGATTTGAACCGACGACCTTCGGGTTATGAGCCCGACGAGCTACCAGGCTGCTCCATCCCGCGCCTGTAATTTCTTTTTCAACGGTTTCGCGTTATTTGCGAGCCTGTTTCGAAGAGAGCGCTATAGTATAGGAATCATATTATAATGCAACAGTTAAACTGCTTAAAGCTGTTCAACCGAACAAAAAGCAAACAAACAGAGTAATTAAAGCGCTCTTTGGTGTGGACTGATCATTTTTTGCCACTCCCAATCAGGGTGACCCATCACTATAAAGTCAGGGTTCTCTGTACTCTCACGCTGATTGTAGGTTAATGGATTAAATTCAGCATCAGTAATACAGCCACCTGCTTCTTCAACAATTATTTGCGATGCTCCCGTATCCCACTCACCTGTTGGCCCTATCCGTAAAAAACAGTCAGCTTTACCCTCAGCAACAATACATGCTTTTAAAGAGCATGAACCTACAGCAACTGTTGTAAACTGCGCGTTCAAGTATTGACTAACAGCTTCAATTTTTTGACGACGACTAACAGCCAAAGTTAAGTTATCTGGAGTGGCAACATTGATCTGCTGCTCTACGCCATCAACACGCTTAAATGCACCATTTTGATAACTGGCAAAATAAGTTGTCTCTTTCGCTGGCCAATAAATCACCCCAAGCACTGGGCGATTGTTTTCAATCAAAGCGATATTTACCGCAAAGTCGCCGCTTTCTAAAATAAACTCACCGGTACCGTCCATTGGATCGAGTAACCAATAGCGCTGCCAATCTTGCCTATCTGCTAAAGCAGGGATTGGTGTTTCTTCTGACATAATAGGAATATCTGGCGCTAGTGCTTTTAATCCAGCAACTAACACATCGTTAGCGGCTAAATCGGCTTTAGTGACAGGTGTGTGATCTGACTTTTCTTGCTGGCCAATATCATCTTTCTTGTAAATAGCCATAATCGCAGCACCAGCGCTTTGCGCAAGCTCAATACATGGCTCAAGTAATTCAATCATTCGCAGCTCCTGATTCTAAATGCCTAGTTAATAATAGCAAAGCTGCAACGCTTCGTGCTTCGGTGAAGTCTGATTGTTGTAATAATGACTGCCAATCGGTTAATGGCCACTTAACAACCACTAATGGTTCTGGCTCGTCCCCAACTAAAGTTTGCGGATAAAGTTGTTGCGCAAACAATATGTGCATAGTCGCATTAAAGTAACTGGGTGCCATTGAAACCACTTTAAGTGGCTGAAGTTGCTCAGCACCAAAGCCAACTTCTTCTTTTAATTCTCGGTTTGCTGCTTGTTCTGGTGTTTCACCAGGATCAATTAAGCCTTTTGGGAAGCCTAGTTGATAATCATTAGTGCCAGCACAATATTCTCGTACTAACAGTAATTCATTATCAGCTGTTAACGGCACTATCATTACAGCCCCTCGGCCACCGCCGCGGATCCGTTCGTATTGACGCTGTTCGTCATTTGAAAATTTTAATTCAAGTGATTCCACCGTAAATAATCGGCTTTTAGCAACAACTTCGGTGCGAAGAATTTGTGGTGGTGTTGGGTGCTTTTTCTGTGTCATTGGCATTAATTTGCTATCATGGCAGTTAGTTCAATAATAAACCCTATAAGATGAAATTCCTATGTTAAATTGGTCAAAAATCGATACTGTGCTGCTAGATATGGATGGCACTTTGCTCGATCTCCATTTTGATAATCACTTTTGGCTGACAGTGATCCCTGAGCAACTCGCTATCGCAAAGAATATTAGTTTGGCACAAGCCCAAGCGGATATATTAAAACGCTATCAAGCCGTTAGCGGTCAAATCCAATGGTATTGCTTAGATTACTGGGAACAACAACTTAATTTACCTATTATGGAGCTAAAATATCAGCATCAGCACCTCATTAAAATGCGTGAGGATGTACCTGCATTTTTAACATCGTTGCGAAAAGCGGGTAAAGAGTTGATTTTACTTACCAACGCACACCCGGAAAGTGTCATGCTCAAGTTTGAAAAAACCAATATTGATAACTATTTAGATGGTGTGGTGTCGACTCATCAATATGGTGTGAGTAAAGAGCAGCAAAGCTTATGGCAGCAAGTACAACTCGATTTAGGTTTTGATAAGCAGCGTACGCTGTTCGTTGACGACAGTTTAGCGGTACTAAACGCCGCAAAAGAATATGGTATTGGCCATTTATTGGCGGTTGCAAACCCAGATAGTAAACAACCGCACAATGAAATCAGTGACTATTTGAGCGTCACTGATTTTCGTGACATGCTGCCTTAATTTTTAGGGTAGCGAGCCTCTAAGCCTTGATATACAAGCTTTGCAAAATCAGCATGTTCCGTATTCAGGCTTTTAACGACCTCAACTAAATGCTCGTTATCTTCTTTGCCATGCCATTCTTTAATGTAGCTACCATCTTTATAACCATGATCTTGGCGGAAAAAATTAAGCGTATTTTTACCTACATAGCCTCGATATAAATCATCAATATCCATACCTATTAGCGCCATACATCCAGCGAAGGCTGCGGCGTTAAAGGTTTTCTCAGCGACGGCTGACGCGGCGAGAATTTCTAACGTTTGTTTGAAATCATCAGCTTGTTGCGGTGCACTTAACTGTTGTTCCAACTGCTTAGCAAGATCTAAATAACTGGTCTCACCATCAATGCGTAACGATAAACCGAAGTGAAAAATATCAACCAATTCTAAAATAACTTGCTCGGTATCTGGAGTTTGCTTTTTCCACCATTTCCAACCGTAATGATCAAGCATTTCAGCGCATTCAACCCAAATAGCGCGATACCATTCAAAGCCTTGGCTAAACCATTGATCATGAACTTTGGTGTTCATGGCATTTTGCATTTCTAGCATCACCACTAGTTTATTTAAATTGGCAGACATATCTCTTCCGGTTACTATTTTTTAATTGTAGTTAATAATACAGATAAATACTCTTCGATGAAATCGATTCTACGTGCTGATTGTGGTTAATACGCAGAGGTCGCTAACACAAATATTGCCAATATAGCTAAGGGCATTTCATTACGCGGCACCCGAGGATATTTTGCTAACTGAAAACTGACGGCTACCTACCTGTAGTAAATTCTTGCCATGAATTAATCAGATCAACAAAATCTTCAAAACCACAGCCGCTACTTAAACCATTTTCTTCAAGCATAAGCTCATCATCTTGATAAGCAAATAAATCTTCAGAGTCTTGGTGCAAGGCATGGGCTTCAAAAATGGCTTCATCTTTATTTAAGATCAAATCAATTTCTTGGCCCTGTAGCGTTAACGGCTCAAAACTACTTGATACTGAGGCTATTAAAGCTTGTACCATGGCGATTTTATCTTTACCGATTTCTTCATTAAGCCAACGGCCAATAACCGCATGTTCACTGCTAATTTTAATCCGCAAGCCACTTATTGGATCGCGTATAAATTGGTATTCCATAACTTTACCTAAATACAACTAATGATCGGGATTATACCCTAGTCAGTGCTGAATAAATAAAGCCAGTGACAAAAATAGCGCTAAAAAGCGCTATTCTTTGAAGTGATACAGCTACCGATAAGATCTAAACCGCGCGGCATCAATGATTGCCCAAATATAGACGATCGGCAGTAATATAAAACCAATCGCAACATAAATAAGCGCGCCACTAATAACCCACGCTAGGAAGAAACCAATTGCCGCCATGATCCGGCCTTGAACTAACTGCCCTAAACCTGGGAAAAATATATTACAAATCGCTGCGATAACATTACCGCCTGAACCTTGCTCTGCCATGTTAACCTCAATTATTAATTTAATTTTATTCTTATCTACTTACATTCTTCATGCCAATTATTTAGTTATTAAAAATCAATATGTTAAAATCAACGGTAATACGAAGAACTAGCTAAAATCGTGATTTTTACTAAATATAAGTCAAATTGGCGATATCACTTCACACCATTGATCTAGCTTAGCTAAAAAATGACTATAAATGAATCATTAAGTTTTTAAAGCCTTTAGACTATGTATTAAATTAACTGGTTATAAAAACAGTATTTTATTTAGCCTAACAAAAACACCTGTTATACTGCTTTTAATATTGATTGAAAAGGCGTGATGATGGACGTTTCAGAATTACTCGACGGTTTAAATGATAAACAACGGGATGCAGTTGCAGCCCCACTCCAAAATATGCTGGTGCTTGCTGGCGCAGGCTCTGGGAAAACTCGAGTACTCGTTCATCGTATCGCATGGTTAATGCAGGTTGAGCAAGCCTCCGCTTATAGTATTTTTGCAGTAACCTTTACCAATAAAGCAGCTAAAGAAATGCGCACGCGCGTTGAACAAGCCCTTCAAGCACCAGTAGGTGGTATGTGGATTGGTACTTTCCATGGCTTATCACACCGTATTTTGCGCGCCCACCATCGCGAAGCAAACTTACCAGAAGCGTTTCAAATTTTAGACTCTGATGATCAACTTAGAATGATCAAACGCTTATTAAAAGCCATGAATATTGATGACAAAAAATGGCCTGCAAAACAGTTTGGCTGGTATATCAGCGCCAAGAAAGATGAAGGTCTGCGCCCCAAAGATATCCAAGCTTACGACATCAACGAACAAATGATGCTTAAAGTTTACACCGCTTATCAAGAAGCATGTGATCGAGCAGGATTAGTTGATTTTGCCGAAATCTTATTACGTAGTTTTGAAGTACTAAAAAATAATCCAACCTTACTACGTCACTACCAGCAACGTTTTGCCCATATGCTAGTAGACGAGTTTCAAGATACCAACACCATTCAATATGCATGGCTTAAATTATTAGCCGGCGATACCAACAGCATCATGATCGTAGGTGATGATGACCAAAGTATTTACGGTTGGCGTGGTGCTAAAATTGAAAACATTAAGCGCTTTTTGACCGATTTTAAAGCCGAAACTATTCGCCTTGAACAAAACTATCGCTCTACTGCCACGATTCTAAAAGCGTCTAATGCACTTATTCAAAATAACTCAGACCGAATGGGTAAAAGCCTCTGGACTGATGGCAATGATGGTGAACCTATTTCTGTTTATGCCGCTTTTAACGAATTAGACGAAGCGCGCTTTGTAAGCAGCAAATTACGCAGCTGGTTAAACGCTGGTAATGCCCTACAAGATGCGGCGATTTTATATCGTAGTAACGCGCAATCGCGGGTACTTGAAGAAGCGATGTTACAAGAAGGCTTGAAGTACCGAATTTACGGCGGTATGCGCTTCTTTGAACGTCAGGAAATTAAAGATGCACTGGCATATTTACGGCTCGTAGGTAATCGTCAGGATGATGCTGCATTTGAGCGAGTGATTAACACTCCTGCTCGTGGCATTGGCGATAAGACCTTAAGCCATATTCGCGATTGTGCGCGTAGCGAATCATTACCATTATGGTACGCCGCCAAAGCCATCGTAGAACAACAACATTTATCAGGACGTGCGGCGACGGTTGTTACTAAGTTTGTTGAACTGGTAGAACATATTGAAGATAAAATTGGTGATCTCACTTTAGAAGAGCAAGCGAAATACGCTATTCAAACATCTGGTTTAATGGCGATGTATCAAGCAGAAAAAGGCGAAAAGGGCCGCGCCCGGGTAGAAAACTTAGAAGAGCTGATCAGCGCCTGTGGCCAATACGAACTCCCGGAAGATGAAGAGTTTAGCTCACCACTGCAAGGATTCTTGGCTTATACCTCACTGGAATCAGGTGATGGCCAAGCTGAAGAACATGAAGATGCAGTGCAAATGATGACGTTGCACTCAGCGAAAGGCTTAGAGTTTCCACTCGTATTTATGGTTGGTGTTGAAGAAGGCATGTTCCCATCTCAACAAAGTAATGAAGAATCAGGTCGGTTAGAAGAAGAGCGTCGTCTTTGTTATGTCGGGATGACTCGTGCGATGGAAAAACTCTATATTAGCCATGCCGAGAGCCGCCGTCTTTATGGTCAAGAAAAGTACCACAGTCCATCACGCTTTTTACGTGAAATGCCTGAAGATTGTATTGAAGAAATTCGTATTAAAACTCAAGTATCGCGACCACCCGCAGCAGGACGATTTAGCTCATCAGTTAGTCATGCCGTATTTGAAGAAAGTGGCTTTAGCTTAGGACAACACGTATTACATGCAAAATTTGGTATGGGAACGGTTATTAATTACGAAGGCAGTGGCGCTCAATCTCGCGTACAAGTGAATTTTGATGACTTTGGTAGTAAGTGGTTAGTAACTGTTTATGCACGACTACAAGCCATTTAACTCGTTAATAAGTAATATCCTACCGCAAATTGCCTATGCTAAACATAGGCAATTGCTACTCATTACTGGCGAACAAAACTGGTGTTATCAACAGGCTAATGAGTTACTCAAGCAACTTTGCCATCCGCTTGTTAAGGTATTATCAACTAGTGGCGAACTCACTGACAGTAGCTGGCCTGAACATACTCATCAAATTCTTGGCCAAGAATTTCAGCATGTTATTTATGACGGTTTTAGTGGCTTAGTGCCAGACAAATTTGCCGCTCTTAGTGGCACTGTTCAGGCTGGCGGTTTATTTATTGTATTGTTGCCAGAACTTGATGATTTACACTATTGGTGTGACCCAGCACTGACCGCCTTTCAATCATTTGCTCAACAACAACAGCAGAGTTATTTTAACCAACGCTTGGCACGCTTACTCCAGAGTAATTTGTATCTGCACCTCAGCCAACAATCAGGCTGGCAAACGTTACCAGAAACAAGCCAGCTAGCAGGTAAAATAAACCTAACTGAACAGCAATTTTGCATCGAGCAAATCATTAGAACTGCCAACGGTAGAGCCAATCGCCCTTTATTGATCAGCGCCGATCGTGGCCGTGGAAAATCGGCGGCTTTAGGGCTTGCTGCTGCAACACTTAACGATAAAAAAATACTCATTTGTGCACAGCAGTTTAACGCCCTACACAGCTGTTTTAAACACTTTGCCGCAGCACGAGGATTAAGCTATCAAACTCGGGATAAACAACTCGCCAACTTGCATTATATCGCACCCGATCAATTACTAAATGAACTACCTGACTGTGATGTATTGCTGGTTGATGAAGCTGCTGCGATCCCAGTACCATTATTAATTAAAATGCTCACGCATTATCCCCGCATTATATTTGCCAGCACTATGGTAGGTTATGAAGGGAATGGCCGCGGGTATACTTTAAAATTCAAACGTTACCTAGAGCAACATTATAAAAATATGCATAGTGTTACTCTAGAGCAACCAATTCGCTTCGCAGCGAATGATCCGCTAGAACAGCATATTTGTAATTTGTTAGCACTTGATGCCGATTATCAAGATATTACACTAGACCCCAGCGCTCTGCTCTATTCTGAACTGACTCCCCAACACCTTGCTGAAAATGAAGCACTACTGCGTCAAGTCATTGGGCTATTAGCATTAGCGCATTATCAAACTAGCGTGAATGACTTGCGCCACTTACTCGACGCGACAGAGCAACGCATCTTTGTATGTCAGCAACAAGGCGTTATTATTGCAGTATGCCTAATTGCGATTGAAGGCGGTTTAACCGCAGACTTGAGTCAACAGGTTGTTAGTGGTCAACGTCGCCCACAGGGGCATTTGATGGCGCAAACATTAGCACAGTTAAGTGCTAATGCTGACGTACTAACAAGGTTGTGTGCTCGTGTTGTGCGCATTGCTGTAGCTCCATCACAGCATAGTAAATGTATTGGCTCACAACTTATTGCTCATTGTGAACGGCAACTAGCATCGAGCTGTGACTGGTTTGGAGCCAGCTTTGGCGCTAATGCGAGCCTACTCAAGTTTTGGCAAATGGCGGGGTTTAGTTTAGTTAAACTAGGCTTTATGCAAGATAAAGCGACTGCAGAACATGCAGCTCTTGTGGCTAAAAGTTTAACTGATCGCAGCTCGCTAATTAAAAATCTGAAAACTGATTTTCAATCAGACTTTGCATTGCAACTACTTGATCATTTCAATCAGTTAGATCAACAATTAGTCGAACAAGTACTGCGTGACTGTGCTCAACATAACGCTGATAACATCCAAGATACACGTCTAGCTGCATTACTAACAACAGATTACCAAATTTTTACCATCAAACCTTTATTATGGCGGACACTTTGGTGCACACCAAGCAGCTTATCTAATTGCGATGAAAATACCAAATGTCTTTTTATTAGACTAATATTACAAAACTGGTCATCACAAAAGGCACAAATAGTTTTACAGATCCGTGGTAAAAAATCACTCGATAAACTATTCAAACAGGCTGTTACTAATTGGTATGAACAATACTTACTTAAAAAATTACCTTAGCGTTCTTTTCTTCTTTTTATTTTCACATAGCAATTTCGCCTATGCCGAGAACAAGCCAGCGATAAAATTAGGCATGTCTACCGCGTTAACAGGACCTGCCAAACAAATTGGTGAACAACTTTACCTAGGTAGTAATATCTATTTTAACAAGCTAAATAAAAACGGAGGTATCAATGGAGCACACGTAGAATTAATAGTCGCCGACGATGGCTATGAACCAAAACGCGCAGTAAGTAATACTCGTCACTTTATTTATCGAGACAAAGTAGATGCGCTATTCGGTGCAATGGGAACTCCAACAAGCTTTGCTGTTTTACCAATCCTTGAACAACTGCAAATTCCATATTTAATGCCTTACAGCGGCGCTAAATTTTTGCATTATCAGCCAACAATTAATGTATTCAACATAAGAGCTAGCTACGATGATGAAGCTGACGAGCAAATAAAATACCTAGTCGAAGAAAACAATCACACACGTATTGGATTTTTAATTCAAGCAGATGAATTTGGTCTTGTAGTAGAATCTGGATTGCGAGAATCGCTCGCCAAACACAATCTAAAGCCAGTTAAAGTCGCGCGCTATCAACGAAACAGTAATGAGATAATGAGCGCCTTAGAAATACTAAAAGCCAGTGGTGCTACAGCCATTTGCTTAGTAGGCACATACAAACCATTATCTGAATTTATAAATAGTGCCCATGAACAACAGTTTATGCCTGACTACACCAGCATATCTTTTGCCTCAAGCAATGACTTATTTGCTCGCCTAAAATACTCCAGTAAACTTATGGCGACCGAAGTAGTCCCTAACCCTAATAAATGTGACGCCTATTGGTGCACTGAATTCTTAAAAGATATGGCTGCAGCGCAAATTAACACACCTAATCGTCTGCACTTTGAAGGCTATCTCAATGCAATGGTGTTTAGCGCCGCAGCACAACGCTGCCCGCAACCACTGCAACATAATTGTTTAATGCAGCGCCTAAATATTATTTTTAGTGAAGATAAACAAATAAACGCGTTATTCGTCAATAAAACTGATAAGAATAAGCATACTGTCTATCGCTCTGTGTTTTAACAAAATAGCTGCGCTTTCTAAATAATGTTCTATTATTAAGCTATATATTTAGGAGGTGAGGACACTATGGACTTAATTAATTTTAGAGTAGGCCAGAAAACAATTTCATTAAAAATTCTCGACATACTTTTAACTGAACGCTTTGAAGATAATTTAACCTCATTACCTAACGACAATAAAAGTTTTATTGGTGTTAAAGACTATATGGAAACCCCCACTCCAATATTTGATCTAGGTATTATCCTCAACAAACAATCAACTCAAGATACCAACTTATCATTAGTGAATTTATTTAGTGAGTGGGAACAAAAACAACACGAATGGTTTTTCGCACTTGAAAATAGCATTAACCAAAATCAACCTTTTAACCACAACACTGACATTCAGCAATCTAACTTTGCAAAATGGTACAGCAGCTTTAAAACCGAAAATGAAGATCTTAAAGCAATTATAGAACGATTTAAGATCCCTCATGCACGCTTGTATAGTCGTGCTAATAAGCAAATTGAACTAGTAAAAAAAGGCAATCCAAAGCAAGCTCTTATTGACCTAAATATTGAGCGAAACAGCAATTTTATGCAATTAATTAGACTGTTCGAATCAGCCAAAGAACAAATTATTTTAGATTATAAGCCAATCATCATTTTTACCACAAAAGATGGTAGAAACCCACATATAGGACTACTTGTTGATAAAGTCGAGGATAATATCAGTTATAAAAAAGAAGATATCAAGCCTTTAGATAAGCTAACAGATGTAGGTTTTGACATTGACCCGCAGACCAAAAATATGATGCGAGGATTAATAAAACTTGAGCATAAACATAGCGTACTCATAGACCCAAGTGCAATCTTTAGACCTGATCACTTAATGCATCAACATGCTGAAGAAACAGCAGAATATGGGTTGTTTTAGAAGTGCATTTTCTAGATAGCAGTTCCTTTTAAAGGGCGCTAGTTTCTCAAGATTAAAAATGGCGCACGCATGTCAAAGGTTAACACTGACGGCTCGAAGCCAATAGCTTTCCTGCAGACGTAAAAAAGCCGCTTCATTTCTGAAGCGGCTTTCTCAATTTGGAGCCATGGTGCGCTACGCCTTAGGATGTCGTGGTGCCCACAGCGGTAAAAAGTCACATAGCAAATGTATAGAGTAGGCTTTAGGCTCTTATTCTTTTCCTTTAACCTATTACCTTTCACCTCGAACCTTCTTTATTCCAGACGTAAAAAAGCCCGACTATTTCTAGTCGGGCTTTCTCAATTTGGAGCCTGGCGATGTCGTAGTGCCCACAGCGGTAGAGAGCCACATAGCAAATGCGACACTATCTTTGTGTTGGGGCGGCCTTGTGCGGGGCTCGCCTTCGAGCTGGTTTGTTTGATGTATAGGAATACGAATGCCGTGAAGCACAGGATATGCAAGAGCGGCCACTACTGAGTTCACCATGGGGTCTTGGCTTGGTGTTTTCATTTTATTCCAGACAACAAAAAACCCGTCACATCGCTGTAACGGGTTTCTCTTATTTGGAGCCTGGCAATGTCCTACTTTCACATAGCAAATGCTACACTATCATCGGCGCTGTTTCGTTTCACTACTGAGTTCGGCATGGGGTCAGGTGGGTCCAAAACGCTATTGTTACCAAGCAA